>NZ_CAUDSG010000025.1:0-25756 GCF_958451995.1 Candidatus Avelusimicrobium alvi | reverse complement strand
AAAAAAAAAACAAATCAACCCCCTTGCCGGGGCAGGGCCCAGAGGCTGGGCTCCCTTCTCTGGCCTGGCCAGGGCTCGGCAAAATACGGCACTTTTAGATACTTGGGAGAGAAACATTCGGGGATGCAAAAGCTTTCCGGGGGGTGGTTCTCTATGCGGATACATCCGATTAGCGGAGCCATACTATTTAAACAATGTTGCCAAGTACCGTAAAAACACCGTTGTCGTTTGCCGTTAATCCGGCCATTTGCCCGTCTATAAAATCCGTTTTACGCGGGAGAAGCGTTTGATTTATCTGAGCGAAGCGAGTTGTAAAACGCGCCGCGTAAAACTGGATTTTATGGGCACCGGCCGGCAGTCTTTTTGTTCCTTTTTCTGCTGTCAGAAAAAGGAAAAGACGAAAACAGAAAGATTCCCAGCTATATCCTCAGCAACGCCGCCAGGCAGAGCATTCTGCAAGCAAACAGTGAGATCCCGCCACTTCCCTTTACGGTCCGAAAATTAATAGAATAGGAAATAAGGAGAGGTGGCCGAGTGGTTTAAGGCACTAGTCTTGAAAACTGGCATACCGCAAGGTATCGAGGGTTCGAATCCCTCCCTCTCCGTAGAAATTTAAAACCGCGCGAAAGCGGGGTTTTTGATTTCTAAAGAGAGTATGGAGCGGCATAAACTGCTTTATGCCGCGTCGGGATTTGAAGCCCGGAGCGATGTTTTGGTTTGCGCCTGCAAGTGTGCAAGGCCAAAACCGCGAGGGCGGGCCCGGGCAAAATTTTCGTCAGAAAATTTATGCAGGGCGAATCCCTCCCTCTCCGTAGAAATTTAAAACCGCGCGGGCTTTCATAAACTACAAAATATGTCTTCTAAACTCATTCTGCTCGGTACGGGCAACGCGCTCGTTACCAGATGCTACAACACCTGTTTCGCCCTGCAAAACGGCGCGGAGTATTTTTTAACCGACGCAGGCGGCGGCAACGGCATTCTCGCCCAGCTGGAAAAGGCCGCTATCCCGGTGCCGGCCATCCGCCACCTGTTCCTCACCCACGGGCATACGGACCATATTTTGGGCGTCATCTGGATTATCCGGCTGGCGGCGTCGCTTTTTACGCGCGGGAAACACCCCGGGCTCACCATCTTCTGCCACGACGAATGCGAACAAAAACTCCGCGCATTCTGCCAAATGACTCTAACCGCCAAACTCCAGGCGGTGCTGGACCGCGGGATTCATTTCGTCCGCCTGCAAGACGGGGACCAATTTCAGGCGGCGGGTTTTACCTGCACCGCATTTGATATTTTATCTTCCAAAACCAAACAATTCGGCTACCGCGCCGTTCTGCCGGACGGACAAACATTGGTCTGCCTGGGGGACGAACCGTACAATCCGGCCTGTAAGCGTTACGCGCAAGAGGCGGACTGGCTGCTGTCCGAAGCGTTTTGCCTCTACTCCGAGCGCGAACAATTTAAACCCTACGAAAAACACCACAGCACGGCATTGGATGCGGCGCGCACGGCGCGGGAACTGCACGCCAAAAACCTGGTGCTGTATCACACGCAGGATAATAACCTGCCCGAACGCAAACGGCTGTATACCGCCGAAGCGAAAACGGAATTCTCCGGCCCGGTATTTGTGCCGGACGATTTGGAAACCCTCTCGCTGTAACGCAAAAAGCCCCGCCTAAAAGCGGGGCTTTTTACAGGTCCCATAAAATTAACTTCTGTACGGATCCGGAGCGGGTTCTTCCTCTTCGTCAAAATCTTCTTCTTCGGCGCGGATGTCCTGCGCAAACTGCGCCCAGTCTTTTCCGGCGGCCTCAAAGTTGATGTTCAGCCCGGTGTTGGAATACGGGCCGAACACTTTATCCTCTCCGGCAAAAATGTTTTGCTCCAGCGTAATTTGCAGCAGGAAATTATCCGGCCGGTTATAGGACGAACAGCACCCCGCCGGCGGCGGCACCGGGCGCATATACAAAGAGACTTTTGGCTCCAGCATCGTCCAGTTATTTTCTTTACGTTCGGCCAGCGTTTCGGCAATAAAATCCGAGATATAAATAGCCTCTTCGTCCTTCACGGCCACCAGCCGTTCGGCAAACACGGAAGAGAAAACGCTTTCCCCTTCGCAGTATAAGCCGATTTGGTACTCCATAAATTCGCCTTCACTGCCGGGGTTGGACCAAATGGTCAGCGGCGTGATTTCCAGCTCTAAATGTCCGTGTTCACCAAATTTAATTTTTGCCATAGAGTCTCCTTACGATAATATGAAATGTAGCAAAAAATAACGCTGTGCGCAAAACTCCGGCGCAACGCGGAAATATATTCAAAATACAAGCGGCTCCCCCCGCGCAGGATTTTGAAATACAGTTCCAGGCGCGGCGGAGCGACGCATATTTAGACATATGCGAGCTCCGGCGCAACGCGGAAATGTGTTCAAAATACAAGCGGCCACCCCCGCACAGGATTTCGGCCGGTAGTTCTAGGCGCGGCAAAACGAAACATAGTACAGCCTATGCGAGTTTTGCCGCAACAACGAAATAACGCCGAAATACAAGCGGCTACCCCCGCGCAGGATTTTGAAATACAGTTCCAGGCGCGGCGGAGCGACGCATATTTAGACATATGCGAGCTCCGGCGTAACGCGGAAATGTGTTCAAAATACAAGCGGCTACCATCCGCCGCCGCCACCGCCGCCCCTCCCTCCGCCGGAACACCCCCCTCCGCCAAATCCGGAAGAAGAACGCCCGGAGGAAGAGGATGGGGGAGAATGGGCCGCCGCGCAAAGCGCATTTGAAAAAACGGTAAATTTACCGCCCGACACAAAACCGAAGCCGCGGGAATGGGCCGCACGCTCGGCGGCGGACCCGCCCAGCTCGGCCTGAAGCGTACGCTGCCACTTGTTTTGTACGTCCAACGCGGCGGCATAGGGCAGATAATCGCAATACACCCGGGCGGCGTCCGTCGGGTCGGACGCGAACACGCGGTATTTTTCGGCTACTTCCAAATACTGTAAAAATCCTTCAATTCCGTCCATATGCCGCCGCCCCAGCGGGGTATACGCCCGCACCAGATAATAAAACACAATGCCCGGCGTAAGAGCAACCCATACCAACACGGTCTGCGCCGCGCCCAAAAGCATAAACAAGAGCACCGCCAACACCAAAAGCGCATACCGGCCAATGCTCACCACGCGCGGCCAAAACCTTTTTAAAATTCCGCCCAGCATACCGTACAGCCAAAAAGCCATAAAAGCGGCAGTATACACCGCCGTAAAGCGCGACGGCCAGTCCGCCTTCGCCCCCAGCGCGCCGATGAGCGCGGCCGCAAACAAAAACGTCGGCGCGTTATACCAAATGTTCCGGGCAAAAAGCCGCCCTCCCTCCCACTTTTTCAGCGCGCGGCGCACGGAAGCCCCCGCGGCCTGAAAAACAGTGTTATAACGGTTGTTCACGGGCAGCTGCGTGCGGGATTCAAATAATACGTTTACCAGAGCCTGTTCTTCGCTTGAAAGCAAAACGGGCGTCTGCAATTCCGTACGCGTCAGCGTGAATGTTCCCGAATCGTTTTTGGTTACGCTTATACAGCCCTTCTGCACCAGCGACATAATGATAACGGAAAGCATTGGGGAGTCACACTTCATCCGGCGCACATAACGCACCTGAGCAGGAGACAGGCCGGACGGCGGCTCAAACTGCCGGAGCACGCGGGCCTTCGGGTCCCTCCCCGCCCAATACCACGCGCACGCATAATACACGAGCAGCAACACCCACGCCAGCGAAAACCAGCCGATTTCCCGCCCATACCCCGCCAGGCCGGAAGTGATTTTTTGGGCGGCGGAGGGTTCTTTTACAACGCCTTTATTCCACGCGGCGGAAACAGTAAATCCCTCTCCGGCGGCCAGCGGGCGGGTGGTAAAAAAGAAAGAATCCCCCGACGCACGCGCCGCCGCGGGGCCGCTATCCCCCGCATAGCCGGTGTAGAGCGACACGCCGCCCGGAACGATTTGCGCTCCCTCCGGAAGCGTCAGCCGCAAAGAAGCGGACCGGATAGGGAACTGCCACTCGTTTCCGGTTACGTTCCAGTAAAACTCGTCAAAATCTTTTTGAAAGCGCACCGCGCCCTGCACGCGGTAAGAAATTTCGTAAATATGCTGCCCCGGCGGCAGGGCCGCGTCTTTATCGCCGATATACAGCGTCCGCCCGGCGCGGGAAGATTTTACCGTATACGGTTCCGGCCGGCCGGCGCGGCGCACGGAAAGAATCTCGTAACCGGACAGGCCTTTATCGGGCAGTACGCGGAAAATGCCCCGCCGGATTTTATCCGCCGCCGAACGCACCACAATGCGCTCCGTTACCTGTACGGAAGAATCGGCCGACACCGCGGCAAACGCGTCAAAGCGTTCAATCGCCTCCCGTGCGGAAGCCGCCGAGGAGACGGCCGGCCAAATAAACAGCGCCGCACCCAGAAAAAGGAAGCATAAAAAGGCGGGGATTTTTTTCATATCAGCTTTATTATATATTTATTTTCACTTCATTTTGATAGAATATAACAAAGGATTCTTAATATGCGTTATATTCTCTATTTATTCACGATGGCGCTCCTGTTTGTGGGCGGAATGATGGTGGGAAATATGTACCTGCCCGAACGCGCGGCCACGCTGGCCGCGTCTGTTTCCGTGCCGCCGCTTAACCAGGACAACCCCGTCTTAAAAAGCACCACCCGGCAGACGGCGGCGCGCAATCTGGATATTTTAAACCAGGCCCTGCAGTCGTGCCCCGTGGTGGTAAACGAAGAAAAAGACCGGCTGGTCAACCAAATCCGCCTGCTGCTGGCGGTGGAAGATTTTGAAATTAAAAAAGCGCGGCTGGAGCTTGAAATGGCCAAAAATACGGACACCAACCGCCCCACTTCGCAGTTTATCCAGGCCGCGGCGGATTACAACGCCGCCCGCGAATACGCCGAACGGCTGGCGGACGAACTGTTCCCGATGCCGGAACCGGCCGCCGAAACGCCGGCCGCGGCCGAAGGAAACGCCGCCCCGGAAACCGCCGGCGAAACCAAAGCCTCCCAAGCGGCTCCCGCCAAAGAAAAATCCGCCAAAAATACGGCTAAACCCGCAGCGGACAAAACCGATAAAAAAGACGGGGCCAAAACGGATTCTTTCCAAGCCGCCGCCAAAAACGCGGCCAAAAAACAAACCGCCGCCATCAAAAATACCGATAAAAAATCCTCTCCGGACAAGACCGAAGAGGACGCTGCAAAAAAATAATTTTTACCGGTTGTACTTGTCAAACACCGCGTGAAACGCGGTTTTTTTATCCAGTTTCGTCTGAGGCCCCACGATAACGTCTTCCAGCGAGGAGTCCTTCAGTTCCGCTTCATACGCCACGGAAACATACGGCCCAAGCACGCAGTTTTCGGCTTTTACGCCGTCCGCAATCCAGCACGGCGGCACAATTTTATTGTTTTTTTCCAGTTCCGGCGACACGCGGTGGTGCCGGTCCAGCAGCAGGCGGTTGGTTTGCAGAAGCACTTCCACGGTGCCGCAGTCAAACCAGTCGTTCATCATCACGGGCGCAATTTTAACGCCGCGCGATAACAAGACGGACAGCGCATCCGTCAGCTGAATCTCGTTTTTAACCGTTTTGCCCGAGCGGATGACTTCTTCCAGCGCGTTAAATAATTGGGCCGAATCCAAAAACGAATACGCGCCGATAATCGCCAGGTTGGATTTGGGATGTTCCGGCTTTTCTTCAAACGAAACGATATTGCCGTCTTTTAAATCCACAATCCCGAAGCGCGACGGGTCCGCCACCGCCTTGATGCCCACGGCGTTCTGCCCGCCGAACACCAGCGGCTTTAAATCGCCGTCCACAATGGTGTCTCCCAGCAGGATAAAACAGGGGCCGGACACGGCTTCTTTTGCCAGATAAACCGCATGGCCCAGGCCCCGCGGTTCGGGCTGTTCTACAAACACCGTTTCCAAATGCGGGTAACGCGCGCGGACAAATTCAATAATCGCTTCTTTCTTATACCCGACGATGAACACCGCCTTTTTTATCCCCAGGCTTTCCACCTGGTCCAGAATATGGCCCAGGATGGGTTTACCCGCCACGCTGATCATGGTTTTGGGCATATGCGCGGTATAGGGCATCAGGCGCACCCCTTTTCCGGCGGCGGGAATAATGGCGGTAAATGCAGGCATAAGCGGCCTTAGGCGCGGCCCGTCTCCTTTAATAATTCGCGGTACATCGCCAGCTGCGGCGCGTAAACTTCGGCCGCCTGCCGGGGCGTGTATTCGCTGCGGTAGGTCCAGTTTTCGTCGCACACGGTGCCGGGCGTGTTTACCCGGTCCAGCGTGCCAATAATGTCCTGCCACGAAAAAAGCGTAATGGCGGAATTGGAATCCAACACCCGACGCAAAATGGCGCGCTGGCTCCAATCGTCAAACGGCACGTTGCCGTCAGTCTTTTGGGCGGAAATCATTTCCCAGATGTTGGCGCGCTCGTGCGGGTCCATGGTTTCCCACCAGCCGCGTACGGTTTCGGTGTCGTGGGTGGACGTGGTGGCTAAAGAAACCTGCGGGTAATGGCGCGGCTCGCGGTAGTAGCCGTTGTCCTCGCGTTCCCAGCGCAGCACTTTGTAGCCGGGAATGCGCAAATCAATCAGCATCCGGCGCACATAATTGGGAATAACGCCCAAATCTTCGCCCACGGGCAGTTTGCCGGCCGCTTCTTCCAGCACCATTTTTAAGAAATTATATCCGCGGTCAATCTGGTTTTGTTCGCCCTCTACGTCAAACGCGCCGACCTCATCCCCCGGCGCAAACACATACGTGCGGAAAAACCCGACCAAATGGTCCAGGCGGAAAATGTCGTACAGTTCCGTTACGCGGCGGATTTTGCGCCGCCACAAACCCAGGTTATGGGCGTGTTGGTAGCCCCAGTCGTACGCCGGGAGCCCCCAGCGCTGGCCGCCCTTGGAAAACTGGTCCGCCGGCGCGCCGATTTCCCAGCCCAGGCGGTAATTTTCCCGCTCGGACCATACTTCGGCGCTGTCCAGATTGGTGCCGAAGGGAATATCGCCAAAAATCAAAATGCCTTTATCCTGCGCAAAGGCTTTGGCGCGGCGCAGCTGCAAATCCAGCACCCATTGGACATAGGAAAAGTAGTTGACGTATTCGCGGTACTGGCTTTCAAACGTATCCACGGCCTGTTTTTGGAAATTGCGCAGGTCTTCGGGCCACTCGGTCCAGGTCTGCCATTTGTAAAATTCTTTTATCGCGCGGAACAGCGAATACCCGCGCAGCCAGCCGGACTGGGCGGCGCAGTAGGCTTCAAACGCCCGGGCGCGCGGACTGCCCGCCGCCGCTTCCGTTTCCAAAAAATACTGGTAGCCGAACCATAATGCTTTCAGTTTGGCCTGTTTAACCGCGAAAAAAGGCGCTTTTTTGGCGCTGCGCCATTCGGCGATTTTCGGCGCCAGGGACGCGACAAACTCCCGCGCGCGCGGGCAGGCGGCCACGTCCGGCACGTCGGAGATATCGGCGTAGACGGGGTCGGTTGCGAACGCGCTTAAAGCGGAATAGGGGCAGGTTTCGCCGGGGGCGGTTTCCTGCAAGGGCAGAATCTGCACGATTTTCGTTCCCTGGGAGGCGAAAAACTCCGTCCATTCCCGCAGGGCCGCAAAATCCCCCACGCCCCAATCGTTTTCCGTCTTCATGGCGGAAAGCGGAAGCAAAATGCCGTTTACGCGGCCTGAAAGCACCTGGTCTTGAATCGTCATTAAAAAATCCTTCTTTATTTTTTAGCCACGGCTTCAATTTCCACCGCACTGCCTTTGGGAAGAGCGGCCACCTGAATGGTGCTGCGGGCGGGCGGATTTTCTTTAAAGAAAGCGGCGTAAGTGGCGTTCATTTCGGCAAATTTGGTTAAATCCGTCATAAATACGGTGGTTTTAACAACATTTTTAAGCGAGCAGCCGGCTTCTTTTAAAATATTTTCCAAATTGTTTAAAATCAGTTCGGTTTGCACCTGCACGTCGCCGCTGTAGATTTCGCCGGTAACGGGGTCAATGGGGAGCACGCCGGAAGTGAATACGAAGCCGCCGTCTTCAATGGCTTGGGAGTAGGGGCCGATGGCCTTGGGGGCGCTGGTGGAGTTAATAACTTTTTTCATATAAAACCTCGCAAAATAATTTCCGGTCCGCCGGGCGGTCCGTTTGTTATATGGTATCAAGCGCGGCGGGGGTTGTCAAACCCTTTTGGGCCGAACTCCGACGGGCCAGAAGAGATTTGACGCGCCAAACGCAAAAGTGTTATAATAAATTTATTAAGAAAGGCCGCCTCAAAAATATAAAATAAAAATTCTTGTGTGCGCGCTAAATTTGTAGTATAATATTTATGTTGGGTTTAACCCGATCCAAGATTAAACCCCGATAGTTCTTTTGACTGCTTTTTTGCGCTCGTAGCTCAGTGGTAGAGCATCCGCCTTTTAAGCGGGGGGCCGTGAGTTCAAGTCTCACCGGGCGCACTTTTAATGCCCTCTTCGTCTATCGGTTAGGACGTCGGATTTTCAATCCGAAAAGAGGAGTTCGATTCTCCTAGAGGGCGTTTTTTATTTGTATTTAGACAGTTAGGCGTTTTACAAAGGAAGAGGCCGAGATCCCTCTTCCTTTTTCGTTTTATACACTTCTATTATCCCGCCCTATACCCTTATTAAATAAGTACCCCAAGCACCCTGCGCGCGGCCGGAGAACCACGGCCTGGAAGGCCTAGAAGCGTTTTACGCGGCGGTGGCAATATGGCTGAGTGCCTTTGCGTTCATAATAGCGGTGATGGTAATCCTCCGCCGGCCAAAACGCGGATGCGGGCGTTACGCGCGTAACTACCGGGTATCCTTTGTGTTTCAGCTCGTCAATCACCCGTTCGGCCGCTTCACGCTGCTTGGGCGCGGTGTAAAAAATTTCCGAGCGGTACTGCGCGCCGATATCCGGCCCCTGGCCGTTTTCCTGCGTCGGGTCGTGGATTTCCATAAACCCTTTGACCAGCGTCTCAAAACTCACCTGTTTGGGGTCAAACACAATGCGCACCGCTTCGGCGTGCCCGGTTAAATTGCCGCACACCTGTTCATACGTCGGGTTATCCACATAGCCGCCCGTATAGCCGGGCTCAATGCTCAGCACCCCGGGGAAGTTCTTCATCAAATGCTCCACGCCCCAAAAACAGCCGCCCGCAAAAATGGCGGTTTCCCCCGGCGCGTCTGCCTCTTTTTTATCCGGCTGAAACACGAGCGAAACGGAATTGACGCAGTGGCGCGTATTTTTGGGCGTTAAATTTTCCCCCTCAAACACATGCCCCAAATGTCCGCCGCAATGCGCGCACACGATTTCGGTGCGCTCTCCGTCTGCATCCGGGACGCGTTTCACCGCGCCGGGGATTTCCGCGTCAAAGCTCGGCCAGCCGCAGCCGGAATTAAACTTATCCGCGCTGTTGTACAGCGGGGCGCCGCACCGGCGGCATAAGTACCGCCCGGAAGCTTTATGCCGGTAATACTTGCCGCTGAAAGGCGGTTCGGTTCCTTTATCTTCAATTACCCGTTTTTCTTCGTCGTTTAACGGTTTCATAACGTCCCCCTTTGTTTCATCGTACCCGTTTGCACCGCCCGGGTCAAGCGGCAAAACGGGTTAGCCTGCCCCCGCGCGGCCAGAAAAGTTATAATATAACCGGAGACAGCCTATGAAACCATTTTTTATTTTTATCTTATGTGCGTTTTTGGCGGCGTGCAGTTCCATCATCCCGTATAAAGACCAAAATTTAGATTACCTCCAGGGCATTGAAAAGGATCCGGCGGCTTACCGGGGGAAAGTGGTGTCTTTCGGCGGGGAAGTGAAAGGCGTTACCGAAGATGCGCTGCGCCTGCGCCTGGTGCTTAAAGTGGACGCGCCGCTGTACTACTACGCCACCGGGCAGGGAAACGCCCTTTCGTACGAACTGCTGCTGGTAAGCTTTAACAAGCGGGGTATGCCGCAAATGACGGGGATACAAAAAGGGCGGCACGTGAAAGTGCTGGCGCGCGTGAGCAGTTACGAAACGCGGAAAAATTTTACGGGCAAAGACATTGTGGTCCTGCATTTAATCGCATTCGCCGTTTCCGACCGCACGAAAAACCAAGATTTTTTCCGCCCTGAACCGCCGGACAGACAGCTGTACGAATCGTGGAAAAAGGGACGTCTGTTTTTTGAAGAATCGGCCCAGGATATTATAGAACGCTACCCCGCGCCCGCGCCGCGCGCTTTGCCCGTGGTAAACGCCGCGCCGCCGCTTACGCCCCCCGCGCCGGAGGAAAAACCCGCCGAGCCCCGGGGCATTGTGTTTGACGCGGAAGAGCCGCCCTTTATCCTGCCGCCGGACCCTGCGCCCGCCGAAGCGGAAACGGCAACGCCCGCGGCCAATGCCGCGCACACCGCCGAAACCGCCGGACCGGAAACCGCTTCCGCCACGCAAAATCCAACCGGTAAACAGGCGGCCTCTGCCGAAACGGAAGCGGCAACGCCCGCCGCAGACGCTCCGCACACCGCCGAAGCCGCCGAGGATACCGTAAACACTTTGCCGCCAAATAAACCGGCGGAAGAGACGCTCCCGGCCGAATCCGCTGCCTTACAAACCCAATCGGAGCCGCAGGCCGCGCACGGCGCCGCGCCGTCGGACAAAACAGCGGCAGCCCCCGCCGGCGCCCGGCCCGAACCGCAGGCCCCCCTTGCAAAATAAAATAAATATACTACAATGAGGATATAACCTCTTGTACGGAGTATCCTTATGACAAAAGCCTTCGCCGCCCTCTTGCTGTTGGTCTTTAGTCCGTGCGCCGTCTTCGGCCAAAACGCCTACCAGATATTAAAATCCGTCCCCAAAGCAACTCTGGCCGCCAAACCCGGCGCCATCGTCAGCCGGCATTTACGGGCCCCGGCCTCCAGCGCCAGACTGGCCGCTAAAGTCGCCAACCTTCCCCATCCGTCGGAAATCAGCCATTTTTACCAAAACCAGGTATTCCACAATAAAAGAGGAACGGTGGTGGTGCCGCAAATCCACATCATTACCCGCTTCCCCGCTCCTGTTTTAAAAGACCCGTCTTCCCTGTGGGGCAGCTATCATTATATAAGCGCGCTGACCAAATTATCCCGCACACCGGGCGCCGTACATCCCAAATATGCCCACAAGTGGAAACATATTCAAGCCACCACGCGTTACAACGGCGTACACCACATCGTCAATAAAAGCACGCTGAAAGTAATTTACGAAGAAATGAAACAAAAAGCCATCCGGAACGGCCGTCCTTTTACCGTCAATCTGGCCGATATGCAGCGCGATGCGCCCGGCTCCTTACATCCGTTCCACGGCCGGCCCGAGCACGCCGTAGTATTTCACAACCTGGACAGCCAAATGAAGCTCTACCGCCAGGGCGGAGTAAAAGCGATTGTGCAGGATTATTTTGCACAGCTACAGCGTTTCCGGCTGTTATACCCGAAGGAAGCGCCGTTTATTTCGGATGAAGTAATTCACAACACCCTGCTGGAAGCGAAATTATGGAGTGATATGTTCCACTTAAAATGGGAATGATTTTTCCGTTTACCGTCTGAAACACCCCGGGCTTTAGCCCGGGGTTTCTTTTCCCGGTTGTACCTGCTTTGCAGCCGCCGACAAAAAAGAAAAACACGCCTTTTTCCCGCGGCAGGCCTTTCATTCATCCCCGGGCTTACGCCCGGGATGTTCTGTTGAGGTATCCACAAAAAAGACCCCGCCAAAAGCGGGGTCTTTGTCTATTAACAGTTAAGACTAAGCGGAAATTTCGCTGGAAGGGTAGGTGGGTTCCGCATAGGTGTCCACACCTTTGTAATCCGCGCACAGTTCCTTGTCATCGGCGGAAATACCTTCGCACTGGGGCTGGCCCGGGTCGTCGTATTTCTTGTAGATGGTGTAGGTATACTGGCCGGTGCCCACGCGTTTGGCGGTAATGCCGGAGTTGTTGCCGGTATTGGTGCTAGTGCCGATTAAGGTCATCATAAAACCGTTACCGCTGGTGGCGGCCACTTTCGTATCCGTACAGCTTTTATTCTGTTCCTTGGTCAATTTGGTGCAGTACGTAGAAGCAGCGGCGGCGTTGGCGGGAGCCACGTCCAGCGCGGTCCACGTGGTGGTATAGTTGCCCGTTTTCATCTTGTATCTCTGCTGGGCGTTTACCACGGTGCCGATTAACGTATCCGCTTCCGCCGTGCGGCTTCTTTCCACCGCTTTAAAGTAAGCGGGCATGGCCATCGCGGCCAAAATGCCGATGATCAAAACAACCACCAGCAGTTCAATCAGGGTGAACCCCTTTCTATTATTCATAAAACCTCCTACAGTTTTATATACCTGAGTTTATATAACTACTAAACTACCCCTTTAGTTTATCAGTAAAAAAACTAAAAATCAAGTTTTTTCCGCGCGCTTACTCCCTGCAGACAACTTATTAAACAACCATAAAACTCCCCGGGCTTACGCCCGGGGTGTTCTATTAAGGTATTCATAAAAAACCCCGCTACTAAGAGCGGGGTTTAAATCAAACACAATAACTTACGCGCCGGCTTTTACTTCGGTGGAAGCATAGGTCGGGGTGGCGTAGGTGTCCACGCCTTTGTAATCCGCGCAGAGTTCTTTGTCATCGTCGGAAACACCTTCGCACTGCGGCTGGCCCGGGTCGTCGTATTTCTTATAGATTTTATAAGTATACTGGCCGGTGCCCACGCGGGAAGCTACCACGCCGGAGTTGTTGCCGGTGTTGGTCGTGGTGCCCAACAGTTCCATGGCAAAGCCGTTACCCACGGTGGCGGCGTCTTTGCTGTCTTTGGCGCAATCGCCCTGGTTGTCCTTGGTCAGCTTGGTGCAGTACAAAGACTGGGCGGCGGCGTTGGCGGGAGCCACGTCAAGCGCGGTCCACGTGGTGGTGTAGTTGCCCGTTTTCATTTTGTATCTCTGCTGGGCGTTTACCACGGAGCCAATCATCGTGTCCGCTTCCGCGGTGCGGGAGCGTTCCACCGCTTTGAAGTAAGCGGGCATGGCCATCGCGGCCAGAATACCGATGATCAAAACGACCACCAGCAATTCAATCAGGGTGAAACCCTTCTTATTATTCATAAAACCTCCTACAGTTTTATATATTTTTGAAGCCTGTATGCAGTCTTTAAAAGACTACTCCTTTAGTTTACCAGTAAACTTTCAAAAAATCAAGACCGGTTTGTGCCTATTCCCGCGCGGAAGCGGCCGCCGGCTCAGCGGTCTGCTTTGCGCCGGGTTCGGCGGCGGTTTTACGCATAATAAAAGGCTCTATATATTTAGAGAACTTGCCGCAAAACCATTTACCGGCCACACCGTCCCCGTCGCAGGCAAAAACCGGCTGGGGAAACGCTTCCGACAAAGTATATCCCGCCGGGCCGCCCGCGCGCACCGCGTAGACTTTCCCCTCTTTTCCGTCTTGGCTTATTTCAATACCGAACGAAAATCCGTCTTCGGCCCGCAAAAGCGCTTCCTGCGAAAAAGAGAAAAAACGCTCTTCCCCGGGTTCGCCCGCGGGCGCAAAAATCCCCTGCATTTCGCCCGTTTCCGGTATATACCGCTCCAGCGCCTTCCAGTCCCGCGTATAGGTTTTGTGATTGATAAAATACAGGTTTTCGGCCGCCGCCGCGTTCACCAGCGCGGCCTCGGCCGCTCCGGCGCGGGAACGTTCCAGCGTCCAGACGTAATGCGGCGCGGCCGCCGCCGCGAGCAGAAGCACAATCCCCAGCAACACGGAAAAACTTTTCCACGAAAATTTCTTTTTTTTCATATTTCCCCCTTGGTTCTTCTATTATAACACTAAAAAAGCGGCCCGCATAAAAACGGGCCGCTTTTTAAATCTCTTTAAGGCTGCCGCGGGTCCGGCGTCAGCTGGTCGGGCCGTTCCACGCCCATATAATCAATGCAGATTTCCACGTCCTGCTCGTTACTGACATCCGGCACGCAAATAATGCGGTTGTTTTCAAACGCGCGCACCAGCTTATAGGTATAGTTGCCGCGGCCCACGCGCGTAGCCACAATATACCAGTTATCCGCGCCGTCCTGCTCAAACTCAACGGCAAAACCCGGGTTCGGTTCGGGCTTGGTGGAGCCCCCGCGCGTGTAGAAAATAGTGTTGGTTTCGCCGTTGGTATAGTCGTTATCCGCCGTAGGGAAACGGATGACGGGCGGCACCGCGTCCAGCTTGTGCCACACCGGCGTAAAGCGCGAAAAACGCACCCGATAGCGAAACTGAGACTGGACGGACGAACCTATCAAATTGTCCGCCTCGGCAATTCGCATACGTTCCAAAAAACGCCCGTAGTACATAAACGCGATGACAGACAGGATGGCCATAATAATAATGACTATAAGCACTTCAATCAGGGTAAATCCCTTCTTGCGCATACGGCACCTCTTAGTAACTGAAATATTTTGCATCCTTACACGGAACAAGCCAAAATTCCATCCGCCCGCCGCGTTTATCGGACGGGGCCCCCCGCTACAGGCTTATAAAGGCCGAAATACCGCCCATCACCATATCTACGGACATTAAGATCAGTATCATACCCGTCAGGCGTTCAATGGCGATTAAGCCGCGTTTTCCCAGCAAATTGCTTAACGGAAACGACATCATCAAAATAACCGAGTTAATCAGCGACGCGACGATCACCGCCCCCAGCGTAATGAATTTATTGGACTGCTGCGCCGCGGTAATCATCACCATAGACAGCGCGGCCGGCCCCGCCACCAGCGGAATGGCCAGCGGCACGACAAAAGGCTCGTCTTCTTTGGGGTCGTTCTTGGGTTCTTCGTCGCCGCCGAACACCAGTTTGACGGAAATAATAAATAAAATAATGCCGCCGGCGATACTCAGCGAATACTCGTGAATGCCGAAAGCCTGCAAAAACCATTTGCCCAGAAATAAAAAAGCCACCATAATCAACAGGGCAATTCCCAGCTCGCGCAGCAGAACGGTTTTGCGGCGTTCCGGGGCTACTTTTTTAAGCGCGGCGATAAACAGCGGGATATTGCCAAAACCGTCCATTACCAGCGCCAGCGTAATGACGGACGAAATAAACGAATCCATAAATACGGCTCCTTACAGTGTTAAATTTTGCATTTTTCCGGCCAAGCGGGAACGAAACGGCCGGGGTTCTTTTCATATAGTATAGCAAAATTACTACTTTCCGGCTCATCCGCCCGGCAGAAACGCCAACTAGTCTATTTTCAGGGTGTATTTTGTGTACGCCCGGAAACCAATTTTGTAAGATATTACTATGCTTACTGAACATAAAAGCAACGTGATTAACATTATTAAATGGTTTTTCCTGGCCACGGGCATCGGGTGCATCGTGGGCGTGTTAGACGCGGTGTTTTTAAAAATGCTGGACGGAGCCATTAAATTTCGCAATACCATTCCGATGTTCTACCTCGGCCTTCCGTTTGTACTCTACGGGGTGGCGCTGCTGGCGCGCAAAGTAGCCAAGCGCGATAAAGACTATTCCACCGACGCCGTTATTAACAAAATCAATTCCTACCGTCCGATTTCGTTTATCTCCATTTTTAAAGGGTTCACCCTGTCCATCGTTACGATGGTAACGGGCGGCTCCGCCGGCAAAGAAGCCCCGTGTGCGGACGTGGGCGCAGGCATTTCCTCCATTATAGCGCGGGTATTTCGTATGAACCTGGAAGACCAGCGCAAAATGATGATTTGCGGCGTAAGCGCGGGGTTTGCGGGCGTTTTCGGCGTGCCGATTTCGGGCGCGCTGTTCGGCCTGGAAGTGCTGTGGGTGGGGCATATTTTTTACGAAGTGATGTTCCCCGCGCTGGTAGCCGGAATCACCGCCTTTCAGGTAACCTCTTTTCTGGGAGTGGACTATATTTACCATCCCCTGCATTTTGTGCCCGTATTTTCCGAAAAATTCTTTCTTAAAATGATTGTGGCCGGGATGTTTTTCGGCCTTGTATCCATTTTGTTTATTGAAATCAGCAAATTCGTGCGCGTACTGTTTCGGTATCTGGCGCTGCGGACCCGGCTGTTTTGGGCCTGCGCCGCGGGCGGCCTGGTATTGGTGGCCATCGGCTATTTTGTCTCGCCGCTGTACCTGGGCCTGGGGATGCCCGGCATTGATATGGTGCTAAGCGGCAACCCGCCCGCTTCACCGTTTGGGTTCTTATATAAGATTATCACCACGTCCGTCACGTTTGCGGCCGGCGGCATCGGCGGCATCGTAACGCCTATTTTCTTTGTGGGCGCGCAGGCCGGCGCCATGCTGGCGGACTTTCTGCACGTGGACAGCGCCACCCTTGCCGCCCTGGGCCTGGTGGCGGTGCTGGCGGGCACGGCCAATACGCCGCTTTCGGCCAGCATTATGGCCATTGAACTCTTCGGCCCCGCCATTGCGCCGTATGCCACGGTGGCCTGCGTAATCAGCTTTTTGGTAACGGGCCAGCAGAGTATTTATCCCAGCCAGCGCATTTCGTTGGACAGCGGCAAATCCGCCGACGGCCCCAGTATGCCCATTGATTACGGCAAACGCCTCCAGCACACCAAAATACCGTACCGCAAAACGATGTTTAAACAGGCGTTTAAGCAGATGGTAAAACACTTAATCCCCAACCCCAAAGGTTTTGACGACGAGAAATAAACAAGCCCCGGCAAAAACCGGGGCTTGTTTATGTTTAACATGGTTATTCAAAAAACCAAGCTTGCGCCACCGTATCGTATTTAGCTCCCAGCTTGGAGCAAAGAGCTGCTTCATCTTCCCCGGTATATGCAGAGCACCGAAAACGGTTGTTATAGTGAATGTCCCCTCCGCCGTCATAACCAGCGGCAAAATAATCTACGACAAATTTCATTTTTTCGTTCTCCGCTGAAATTACCGCCCCACAGCTGCCGTTACTGCCGCAGATTACCTCATCCAAATAAAAAGTAAAATCTTTTGTTTGGGGAACTTCAATATCCAACAAGGTCAGACATTCTTCAGAAGAACAGGACACATTCCCTCCACTGGCCAACCAAAAAACATCCCATGCGTCACTTAAACTCTTTAATACGGGTTTTACAGTAGCAATACGCGCCTTATTTACCGCTTTTTCGTACTGCGGAAGCGCGACAGCCGACAAAATACCAATGATTAACACGACCACCAACAATTCAATAAGCGTAAAACCGCCTAACCGCTCCATATTTGCATTTTTCATGTTTGAGTTCCTTTTTGACAAATTTTGCTGATACGCAAAATATATCAAAAAAAAAAAACAATACAACCCTCCGCAAAATAAAAACCCCCGGACCCAAAAGTCCGGGGGTTTTGTAATTCATTTAACTCAGTACAGCGGCACGCCGTATTCTTTGGCGAGCGTATTGTAGCGGTCAATCACTTTGCGCACAAAACGGCGTTTTTCCACGTAACTGCCGGGGAAGAAGCCGCTCTTAAAGCCCGCGATGACGATATTTTTCAGCTCTTTGGGCGAAAGCGGCACATTGCGCACCAGCAGTTCCATTTCTTTGGTAACGGTGGTGTTGGAAACCAGGCGGTTATCGGTATTAATGCTTACCGGCAGGCCGCGTTTAATCATTTCCTTAATCGGATGGTCTTTAACAGATTTGATTTCCGGCAGCGTTTGCAAATTGCTGGTCAGGCACACTTCAATGCCGATGCGCTCGCTGGCGATGTAATCAGCCAGGGAATTGACGTAGCCTTCTTTGTCTTTTACCTTTTTATCTTTAATCATCGCGGCCGCAAACAAATGCGTGCCGTGGCCCAGGCGGTTGGCGTAACAATCGGTAATGGCCTGGAAAATGGATTCGGGGCCATACGCTTCGCCGGAGTGCACGGTTTTGCGGATAAAATGTTTGTGCACATAGCGGTAAGCGTCCAGGTGGTCGGCGGCCGGATAGCCGGCTTCTTCGCCGGCGAGGTCAAACCCCACCACGGGCAGTTTTTCCTCTTTAGCCAGCTTTACCACCATTTTCGCCAGTTCCAAAGACGCAATGCCGAAAATTTCGCTTTTGTTAGACTGCGAAAGCGCCTTAATCAGCGTGGAATAGTACGGCGACATAAACTGATTGAAGTTGCGCATCGCGCACGCGATGACGCCAAAATGAAATTCCAAATCTTCGTCTTTTTTAACGGCGGCGGAAGCGTTATGCTCTTTTTTCGCGCGCTCCAGCCCGCGCACCACCGCGCGTACGGCGTCCTGCGCGGTCAGCTTGTCGCCGGCGTGCAGCTGCGGCGCAAAACGCACTTCCAGGTAACGCACGCCTTCGGCCACGGCGTCCTGCCCCAGCTCATAGGCCACGCGCTCAATGTTTTCCGCGCTTTGCATCACCGCGCCGGTATACGAAAAGCCCTTTAAATACTCCACGAGCGAGGCGTATTTATCTTTAAACACCGTTTGGCGAAGACCTTTTTCGGTATACGCCGGGAGTTCCACCCCTTCTTTTTGGGCGAGTTCAATCAGCGTGGAAAGCCGCAGCGAACCGTCCAGATGGACGTGCAAATCGGCTTTCGGAATGCGCTTTAAAAATTCGGCGGGCACTCTTTTCATATTATTTTTTCTCCGCTTGTTGGCCCTTCGGCGTATCTTTTACGATATAGCCGGCCCGGGCGATGGCGTCACGAAGTTCGTCGGATTTTTTCCAGTCTTTCGCGGCGCGGGCTTGCGCGCGCTCGGCCAGCAGTTTTTCCACTTCGGCGGGGAGTTCCTGCCGCGCGGGCGCGGATTGTTTAAATAAATCAAGCGACAAAATACTGTCGGCAAACTGCAGGAAGGCCAATTTTTCGCCCGCGGACAACTCCGCCGAGCGCACGGCTTCCCACGTAACGGCCAGCGCTTTGGGGGCGTTTAAATCGTCTTCCATCGCGGCGGTGAATTTATCTTTCCACGCGCGGGCGTTCTCCGTGTCCTGCGCGGCGCCGCCGGCGGCTTCCTGCGCCTGCTGCGCCAGCGCGCGGAGGTTTTTTAAGCTCTTGGATGCGCTGTCCATACTTTCGTACGAAAACTCCAGCTGCGTGCGGTAATGCGCGCCCAGGCACAAATAGCGGTAAGCCAGCGGCTCGTAACCTTTTTCTTTCAGCACGTCCAGCGTAACAAACGTACCGCCGGACTTGGACATCTTGCCCGAACGCAAAATCAAAAATTCGCCGTGCACCCAGTAGTTGACGTATTTCTCGCCGGTCGCGGCTTCGCTCTGGGCGATTTCGTTGGTGTGGTGGATGGTAACGTGGTCTATGCCGCCGCAGTGGATGTCCAGCGTGTGGCCCAGGTACTTCATCGCCATGGCCGAGCATTCAATATGCCAGCCGGGGAAACCGACGCCCCACGGGCTGTCCCACTCCATTTGGCGTTTTTTGTCTTTGGGCGAAAATTTCCACAGCGCAAAATCGGTCGGGTTGCGTTTTTCGTCGCTCATTTCCACGCGCGCGCCGCCCTGCAGGCCGCTGATGCGGGCGTGGCCGACCAGGGCGTCGTAGCGGTCAAACTTGGACGTGTCGTAATAAATCCCGTCGGACGTACGGTACGTATAGCCTTTTTCTTCCAGCGTTTTGACCAGCGCAATCATCTCTTTAATATGTTCCGTCGCGCGGCTGACGACGCTGGGCCGCGTGCAGTGCAGGGCGTCGTAATCGGCCCAGAATTTCGCTTCGTAAAATTTGGCGATGTCCCACGCGCTTTTGCCTTCGCGCGCGGCGCCGAGTTCCATTTTATCTTCGCCGTCGTCGGCGTCGGACATCAAATGCCCCACGTCCGTTACGTTCATCACGTGTTTTAACGGATAATGCAGGCGCAAGGTGCGGGCCAGCAGATCCTCAAAAATATAGGTGCGCAGATTGCCGATGTGCGCATAATTGTACACGGTCGGCCCGCAGCAGTACATGGTAACCTGCTCGGTGTGAAGCGGTTTAAATTCGTCTTTGTGGCGGCTTGCGCTGTTATACAAATGCATCATAAATTACTTGGCCTCTTGAATCAACTCTAAATACGTAGACGTAATGGTGCTGAAAAACAGGGTGCAGGTGGACTGGCCCACATCGTTGGCGGAGCGTTCGCTGAGCATACAGCGCACCTCAATGTCCGAAAGCGGATTGACCGCCCCCACGCTGCTTATGGCGTACGTAAACCCCACCGGGCGGTATTTGCGCAGAGCCACGGAATAGGCTTTATCAATTGATTTTTGAAATACGCCCATCTCTTTGCGCGCGGCCGAAGGGCCTAATTTAAATTTGCGCGCGGCCACGTTTACCACCACGTCGCCGTAGCTGCCGTAGGTGCTGGCGATATTGTCGGAAGTAAAATCTTCGTCTTCGCCCAGGGGCGCTTCTTCGGTCTGCACGTCCGCTTCGCCCAGAACGGAGGGTTCGGACGGAATATCGGACGTAAATTCGTAATAGGCTTCGTTGCCGGGGTAGCGGGAGTAATCAATCCCCTGGGTAACCTGTTTGCGCGAGCGGTAATCCGTGCTGCTGCACGCGGCCGCCAGCGCCGCCAAGAGAAAAATGGAAATGACACGAATGTTCATACGTTGCTCCTTATTTTTAATGTCGCCACGGCGTGGCACATGGCCGCTTCCCCGCGGCCGATTTCGCCCACGTGCTCGTGGCTTTTTGATTTAAAACTGACGTTCCCCTCCGGCATTTCAAACACGTCCGCAAGCGACTTGCGCACCGCGGCGTAATGCGGTTTTATTTTGGGTTCCTGGGTGATGATGGTAGCGTCTATATGCGTGATTTCGGCGTTTTTCGCGCGTACGATTTCAAGCACTTTTTTGGCGATGGTTACGCTGGAAATGCCCTTGATGGACTCATCCGTCGGCGGGAACAGCACGCCGATTTCCCCCTCGCACAGCGCGCCCAAAACGGCGTCGCACACGGCGTGGAGCACCACGTCCCCGTCGCTGTGGCCTAAAAATCCTTTCGTATGCGGGATTTCCGCCCCGCCGATATAGAGCCTGCGCCCCGGTTCCAGGCGGTGCAAATCAAAACCGAACCCCGTGCGGTAAATCGTTTTATCGTCCAAGAGAGCCTCCGCAAACAGTAAATCTTCCGGCGTGGTGATTTTGTTGTTTTTATAGTCCGACTCCACCACGCGCACTTTTACGCCTAATTTTTCCACCAGCTGCGATTCGTCCGTCGCGTCTTTCTGCGCGCCGAATTTTTCCAGCGCTTCGGCCAAGAGTTCCCGGCGGTAGCACTGCGGCGTCTGCGCCGCCCACAGCGCGGAACGCTCCGGCGTTTTTTCCACCACGCCGTCCGCGCAAATTTTTACCGTGTCTTTAACCGGTACGGCCAGCACGGCCGCGCCGTACTCGCCGGCGGCCTGCAGGCACGCTTCCACACGGGCCGGGTTTACCAGCGGGCGGGCGCCGTCGTGCACGGCCACGGTTTCGGCCTGCGGACTGGTTTTTAAAAACCCGTTCATAACCGACTCCATCCGGGTGCTTCCCGGGTCGGCGTATATTAAATCCGAAAAGTGTTTGTTCAGCTCCGCCCGGTTCTCCGCCGGCGTAACCACCACAATCTCGCGCACCGAAGGCACTTGTTTAAGCGCGTCCACCGTACGAACAAGAACGGGTTTCCCGCCGAGCGGCAGCATTTGTTTGGGGCGGCCCATACGCGTGCCGCTTCCTCCCGCCACAATCACCGCTGACGAAAAACCCGTCTTCTTATTCATAAAAACCTTATTTAATTTTGGCAAAAATCATCCGGCCGGACGAGGTTTGCAAAATGGAGTACACGGCCACTTCCGCGCGCTTGCCGATGTATTTGCGGCCGTCTTCCACCACCACCATGGTGCCGTCGTCCAAATACCCGATGCCCTGTTCTTTTTCTTTGCCGTCTTTCATAATGAAAAGCGACATACTTTCCCCGGGCAGCACCACGGGTTTTAAAGCGGTGGTAAGGTCCGCGATGTTCAGCGCAATCACGTCGTGCAGCGCGGCGATTTTGTTGACGTTGAAATCCAGCGTTACCACTTCGGCGTCCAGCGCCGCGGCCAGTTTGACCACGCGCTCTTCCATAGATTCCGCCTTCGGCGTTTTGGAAGTGATGCGCACGGACACTTCGCTCAGTTCCTGCAAACGCGTCGCCACGTCCAGCCCGCGGCGGCCTTTGGCGCGTTCCAGCGGGTCCTTGGAAGCGACCATTTCGTTCAGCGCGTCCAGCACAAACACCGGCAGTACGATAATGCCGGAGAGGAAATTGATTTCGCACAAGTCCACAATGCGCCCGTCCATCAGCGCGGTAACGTCCGCCACTTTCAAGTGGTGGCCGGTATAAGAAAGCCCTTCCAGGTCGCGCGATTTAACCAAGCTCGCGATGACGCCGAAAATAATCAGGCCGATTTCAATGTTACGCCCGTACTGGGCCCAAAAATTCATCACGGCGCCGTTGGCGAAGTTCAATACGCCGTAGTCAAAAAACACATACAGCATATACCCCAGCAAAAAGCCGGAGCATGCAATCATAATTTTAATCAGACGCAGGCGTTTAAACAGCACTTCCCCGCCTACGACAAGCGCGCCGCACAGCAGGCCGGCCAGCAGGCTCATCCATTCTTTGTCAATAAAATTGTAGGTAAGAAAAGGAAACGCCACCAGCGTGGAAATACGGAAAATCCAAATAGGCATATGCCCTCCAAAAATACGGGGAAAAACTCCCCAAATAAGACCCGGCGGCAAGCAGCTTGCAGCCTAGCTATATTTTAGCACTTTGCGGACGTATTTTGCATAATTTCTTGGGCGGCGGATACGACGGACGAAACGGGAAGAGAAAACGGCCCCGTCCTCAGCGCAGTTTGAGGACGAGGTCGTTCAAATCGGAAAGCTCCGCAAGCGAAAGCGTTTTAAGCTTCTGCTTCTCGGTTTTGGTAACGGCGGCGGCATAGGCTTTTTTAAACCCCAGCCGCTGGGCTTCTTCCAGCCGGCGGTCAATCAGCGGCACTTTGGCCACCTGGCCCAGAATGCCCACTTCGGCCATAAACACGCTGTCGGGCGCGATGGGCACGTCTTTACAGGAGCTGATGACGGCGGCGCAAACGGCCAGGTCCAGGGCCGGGTCTTTTAACTTGACGCCGCCCGCGAGGCTGACGAAAATGTCTTTATTGTCCAGAGACAGGCCGACGTGTTTTTCCAGCGCGGCAAAAAGCATTAAACAGCGATTTAAATCCACCCCCGTGGCCACGCGGCGCGGGAACGGATAACGCGTGGGCGAAACGAGCGCCTGAACCTCGGTTAAAATCGGGCGCGAGCCTTCCAGCGCGAGCGAATACGCGCGGCCTTTTATCGCGCGGTCGCGCGAGGTTTGGGCAAAGTATTCGCTGGCGTTTTCCACGGATTCCAGCCCCTGCCCGGTCATTTTGAACAGGCCGATTTCGCCGGTGGAGCCAAAGCGGTTTTTATGCGGGCGCAACAGACGCAGGACATTGTCTTTTTCCGTATCAAAATACAGCACGCAGTCCACCATATGTTCCAAAATTTTCGGGCCGGCGAGTTCGCCGTCTTTGGTTACGTGGCCGAGCACAAAAGTGATAATGCCTTTGGGTTTGCACAGCCGCACCAGCTCGCTGGTGCATTCGCGCACCTGCGCCACGGTTCCGGCCGAAGAGGTAAATTCGGGATGGTACACGGTTTGGATGGAGTCCAAAATCAGCACGTCGGGGCTGACCTGCTCCACGGACTGCACGATTTTCTGCACGTCCGTTTCGCAGTGTAAAAAGATATTGTCCCCTTTTACGTTTAACCGCTGGGCGCGGCCCGAAATCTGGCCGATGCTTTCTTCGCCCGAAATATACAGCACTTTGAGGGTTTTGGACAGTTCCGCCGCCACCTGCAGCATCAGCGTGGATTTGCCGATGCCCGGCGCGCCGGCCAGCAGCGTCAGCTGGCCCTTTACAAGGCCTCCGCCGAGCAGCCGGTCAAACTCGCCGATATGGGTTTCAATGCGCGGCTCCTGCACCGCTTTGCTTTCGGAAAGTTTGACGATTTCAGACGAAAAATCCGTAAAGCTGCGCGTACGCGCGGGCGCTTTTTTGCTCTCCTGCTGTTTGACTTCTTCCACCAGCGAGTTCCACTCCCCGCACTCGGGGCATTTGCCCGCCCATTTGGGGGATTCATAACCGCATTTCTGGCAGACGAAAACCGTTTTAAACTTCATACGCGGCCTCAGCTTCCGGCCATGGCGGCCAGCCCGAAGAAGGACGAAATGTCCTGGTCGTTAAACGAAATATTGGCTTTGACGGCGAAATCGTTGGTTTCCAGCGCGTCGCGCGCCCAGGCGCCCACGGAGAAAAAGCGGTTGAAGCGGAAGTCCACGCCGTAGGAAAGATTGGGCTTGTTAAACAGCCGGCCGTTAATCGTGCGGTCGCGGCCCCAGTCGGAGAATTCACCCGTAAAGGTAAAGCGTTCCAAAAATTCCCGGTCGTAGAAGGGCTTTAACTCCAGCGCCACGCCCCCCGCGCCGCGGATAAGACCCGCCGACACGGTGGCCCACTGGTTGTAGAGGCCGAAGCGGACGTCAAACTTGTTCTTTTCCAGGTAGTCTTTGGAATCAAGTTTATCGTCTTCGTTGCCGATGTTGGCGATGCCCGCGCGGTAGAACGTATAGCCGCTGGAGGGATAGATTTCAAGCGCCAGGTCGCTCGTGGCGAGAGCCGGGCCGGGCATATAGAAGAAGTCGTAATCCCAATACACGCGGAAGCGGCTCATCTTGCCCACAAAGGTTTTTACTTCGCCCATCGTTTCTTTCAAATCTTTCACGCTGGATTTTACATCCTCTTTCATCTGCGGGTCTTTAATCAGGCTGCCGATGACGCCCTCGCCCTGTTCCAGGCTGGTCATCAACGAATCCGCCTTGGCCATCAAATCGTTTAAGCGCGCGGAGGCCACGTCCAAATTTTGCACCGAGCGCGACAGGTACGGCTTCATCTGCGCGACCAGCTGGTTTAAATTGGCCGACAGCTGACGGACTTCGTTCATCGTCTGGTTGAGCTTGTCGCCAAACTGGCCCTGGTTGTTGACGCTGTCCACAAACTCTTTAATGCTGGACATCGTCTGCGTAATCATCGCGTCCATCGGCAGTTCGTTGAGGCCCTCCACATATTCGCCGCCTTTTAACAGGCCGGCGGAGGGATTGCCCTGCACGATTTTTAAGTATTTGGAGCCGATGATGCCCGTCATCACCACGCTGAACTGCGCGCCGCGGTAAATAGGCGTATCCTCGCGGATTTCGGCCACGACGATTACATCGCCGTTTTCAATTTTAATTTGCTTTACCTTGCCCACTTCCACGCCGGAAAGTTTGACCGGGGCCTTAATGGGCAGGCCGGATACGTCGGCAAATTTAATGTTTAAATCGTACGAACGGGTAACTGAAAACCCGCCCAAAAAATACAGCGAAAAGCCGAACACGATGATTCCCAATACGGTAAAAATACCCAATTTGGTTTCTGGTTTCATTTCTTTCATCCTTTGCGTCTAAAATATAAACAAATCGTCCTGCTAAAAACGGTAATTTCTGACATCCGCCGTACCCTTTCAGCGGTTATAAATTGCGTCTGCCGTGCTGTTCCAGCGGCCATAACCTGTGCCCGCTGTGCCGTTTCAGCGGCCATAAAGACGTCCGCCCGGCATATATTTTCCACATTTTTGAGATAAGTTTTTGTTTTCTTTGCTTATCTCACGCTTCAGTTTCAAGG
>NZ_CAUDSG010000024.1:0-26600 GCF_958451995.1 Candidatus Avelusimicrobium alvi | reverse complement strand
CAAGTAAAAACATTCTTCCGCCTTGAGGCGTTTTATAGACAGGGCTAAGACCTGCTTAAAAAGACAAAACGGACACAACTCCCAGACGGCACGCAGGGTTCGGGCCGGCACGCAGGGTAAAAAATCATACAAAAACCCGGCTCCTTAAACAGGGCCGGGTTTTTTCAAAATCAGACGGTTTTACAACGAACACCAGGCGGTGCCGGTGGAGTCCATACCGTAGGCCTCACACATACTTCCGCTGCACAGGAATTTTTCCCGGTCCGGGTCCGTTTCCAGTTCCCCCAGATACAAAAACGCCGTGCCCTTGTTGTCGCCTTTGCGGCGGACGGCGCAAACGCCGTTTGCCACCTCAGCCGAAGAGCCCGACACCGAGCCCGTGGGCAGCAGCGTATATTCAAAATCTTTGGTGTAAATCGTCGCACCCGTGCAGCGCGCAATACTCGCACCCGTGGTTGAATCAACGCAGGGGACGGAAATATCCAGATGCTCAAACCCGAACAAACCGCTGCTGTAATTTTCCTGATCCATATTATCCAGCGTACGCAGCTTGGATTCCAGCATTTTTTTCATCAAGGTGCGCGCCTCGGCCATGCGGGATTTTTCAACCGTCTTGTCGTACATCGGCACGGCCATGGTAACAAGCAGCGTTACAATCATCACCGCCACCAAAATTTCCACCAGTGTAAAGCCTTTTTTCATAATCGCTCCTTACTTAAAAACTGACGCCGCTGCGGGTGTCCAGGCCGAAAACGTCGCACGCGTCGGAACTGCCGGACGCTTCCTGACAATAGAGCTGCTGGGTATCACGGTCAAACAAAATAAGCGTATTTTGATAAGGGGACAGCCGTTTTTTAGCCGCCGCATACGGCACGTCGTCCGCGTAAACGGACGCTTTGTAAGTAAAATTTTTACATCGCAGTTCCGTCCCGCTGCTGACCAGCGAGCAGCCGGCGGGCAGGCTGGAAGAATCAAACATATCCATACGCGCAAACGAATAGCCGGTCTGACCTTTTCTGGCCACCAAATCCTCGTAAGAACGGTAACCGAACTCCCCCGCCAGCCGTTCGCTTGAATCATAAATGGTGCGCAGCATCGCCTGCGCTTCGGATACGTGCGCCTTCTCCACCACTTTTCTGTACTGCGGAAGTGCAACCGCCGATAAAATAGCCACAATCAGCACCACCGCCAACAACTCTACCAACGTAAAACCGTGTTTAATCGTCATATTCCCCCCTATATCTGCGTGGCCAGCTCTCGGCAGTAACCGTTGGACGGAGGCAGTGCAGACAAAATATTCAATTTCTCACAGGCATCCGCCCCCAACGAGCTGGGATAGCAACAACCTATATTGTCAGTACCGTTATACATTAATCCCACTCCCGAATAAATACCTCGCGTAAACCGTGCGCCTACCATATAAGCAGGCGCAATTGTATATGTAAAATTATCCGTATGCCACACCTGCCCGCTCCCCTTGCCTTTCATTTCAATATCCAATTTGCCAAAAGTTATATTGCTGCGGATCGAAGCAGGCATGACCCTGAACGAAGAGTATCCTCTTTCTACCGCCAGCCGTTCGCGCGCGTCGTAAATGGCGGGCAGCAGCTGCGTAGCTTCGGCCACGCGGGTGCGCTCTACGCTGCGGCGGTACTGCGGCAAAGCCACGGCGGTCAAAATACCCATAATAAGCACTACCGCCAGCAATTCAATTAAGGTAAACCCTTTTTTCATAAAAACTCCGTTAAAGAAAGTATAGTTTTTTTCCGTCCCATTACAATACCCATTATAGCTAAAAATCCACTTTCCTGCAAAAGCATTCCCGCCCGGCAAACGGAGAGCAAATTTTGTATTATATAAGATGTTTGACCGGCCCACAAATCCGCCGGCCAAAGACCCGGGAGAAAACTATGAGAATTTACGACGATATCCAACTGGATTACTGCGACGTGCTGCTGCGCCCCAAACGCTCGGCCCTCGCTTCCCGTTCCGAAGTAGTGGTGGAACGCGAATATACCTTTAAATGGTGCCCCCGCACGCTTACCGCCACGGGCATCACGGCGGCCAATATGGCCACCACCGGCACGTTTGAAATCGCGCGCGAAATGCAAAAACTGCGCCTGATGAGCGCCCTGCACAAACATTATACGGCCGAAGAACTCATCGCCTTTTTAACGGAAAACGCCAAAGAATTCGGCGGCAACGATTTGGTTTTCATCAGTTCCGGCGTGTCGGACGCGGACTTTGAAAAACTCCAAAAAGTGATGGACACCCGCCTGGCCGGCAATATCTGCGTGGACGTGGCCAACGGCTATTCCCCCTATCTGATTAATTACATCCGCAAAGTGCGCGCCGCCTGGCCGGACGCTTTGATTATGGCCGGCAACGTAGTAACCGGCGATATGTGCGAAGACTTGATTTTAAACGGCGCGGACATTGTAAAAGTAGGCATCGGCCCCGGCTCGGTCTGCACGACGCGCAAACTGACCGGCGTGGGCCGGCCGCAGTTTTCCACCGTTATTGAATGCGCCGACGCCGCGCACGGCGTAGGCGGCATGATTTGCGCCGACGGCGGCTGCACCGTGCCCGGAGACGTGTGCAAAAGCCTCTGCGCCGGAGCGGACTTTGTGATGCTGGGCGGCATGCTGGCCGGCCATACGGAAAGCGGCGGCGAAATGTGCGCGCGTTCGTTCCAAACGGGCGAAGTGGAAATGATTGACGACAAAACCTGCGCTATGCGCATTGAAGAAAAACAATACAAAAAATTCTACGGTATGAGCTCCGAATACGCGCAGGACAAACACTACGGCGGTATGAAGAAATACCGCGCCAGCGAAGGCAAAGTGGTGGAAATCCCGTTCCGCGGGCCAATTGAACCGACCCTCTTGGCCATTCTGGGCGGCATCCGCAGCTGTATGACGTACATCGGCGCCAAACGCTTAAAAGATATGCCCAAATGCGCCACGTTCTACCGCGTCAACCGCCAGTTAAACACCATCTTCGGCAACGAATAACATTCCCGCCGTTCCGTGCGCCGCGCCTTGTTACGGGGCGCGGCCTTTTTTTGCCCGCCGGGGTGTACAGCGGCCGCTCAACCCGCCGCGCCGGCGGGAGGAACGGCGGCGACTAATCCTTTTTTTAGCTTGAGAAATACCGGCCAAAAAGCCATACTGTTTATAGCTGGACATCGGTTAACCTTTACGGTACGGCGCATTGCCGGAAAAGCCGCCGTATATCGGACCGACGGGGGAAGGTCCTATACGGGTTTTACCCCCCAGCCAACATGTTGGCCACCCCCGCTCTTAACCGGGCGGGGGATTTTTATTTTTTTGGCGCGGAAGCGACCAAAACCCCAAGCGCGCCGCGCGGCGCATAACGCGCGGGAAAACAATATTTTTTCGCCTCGCGCAATAGAAAACTGTTACAATATAACATATAACGCCCAGGACCACTGCGGCAAAAGGAGACGAATATGATTAAAGAAGGTTCCAAAGTCAAATTTGACTACACCCTTACGGTTGACGGCAAAACCGCCGACACTTCCGCAGGCCGCGGCCCCCTGGAATACGTACACGGCGCGGGGCACATTATCCCCGGCTTGGAAGAAGAACTGCTCGGCATGAAAGTGGGCGACAAGAAAACCGTTAAAGTCGCGCCCGAAAAAGGCTACGGCAAAGTGCTGGAAGAAGCCATCCGCCGCGTACCGAAAGAAGCCATCGGCGGAGCCGAAAACCTGAAAGTGGGCGATATGGTGGGCGCCAGCAACGAAGGGCACACCTTCCGCGCCGTCGTGAAAGAAATTACCGACAAAGAAGTGGTGCTGGATTTCAACCATCCGCTCGCCGGCAAAGAACTGACCTTTGACGTGGAAATCAAAGAAATCAACTAATTTGAATGTTTCACCCAAAAGCCCCGGGCCTGCGCCCGGGGCTTTTTAAATGTGCTGCCGGCTTATTGCGCCGGGGCTGGCGCCCCAGGCAGCGGACCGCCGCCGGCAGATAAAGCTAAAAACCCGCCCCGGCCGTTTAAAGCCGGGGCGGGTTACAAATATACTTACTAAATAGCTAACTCAGGGGTACTGGGCTGAAACGGAAGCGGATTGCTGGAGCCTCCCGCATCTTTCCAGCTGGAGCAGGTTACTTCCGTGCCTGCGGAACAGTCACTCATTTCCCCGCACATGGCATATTGAAACACATACAGCGTGCGGCAGCTGCCGGGGCCGTACATATAGGTACTGTCGTAGCAAGACTGCCCTTTAAGCGAATTGGAAATAAAATACTTTTTGCCCGGCGTACACGAGTTACATTCCGAACCCAGAGAACAACCCGAGGGCAGAGTCATTTCGTAGCCGTTTGACCGAAACGCCTCCTGAGCACTGACATCGGCATAATAGCCGACGAAGAAACCTGCGTTACGTAAACGAATATCGTTACACTCATATGAGATACCACTTGAATTAGGTGAACCTGGAGGATAGCAAATACCGTCGTTTGCCGCACCGCGGGACACATCCAGCGTACCGCAGTATAACGCTTTAGTCAGGCATGTTTTCATGGTGCTCCGGCAAGTGTTAAGCGTCAAATATTTGCAGGAATCATAATTCCACGTATACTTGATACTGCCCGTTTGGCCGGAGGGACACGTTTCGGTATATGTTTCCTGTCCGTTATGGGTGGGTTCGCACTTGGAGACCTCTCCGGGGTTGCCGCATACCAGATACACTTCTTCCGCTTTTTTGAGTTTTACTTTCTGCCACGACACCTGCGGCGCGCCAGAGGCACCCGTCGCCGCGCAGGAAGGAAATTTCTCCCCGCCGGATTTCATATGCGACGCAAACAATTTCAGTTCGTCCACCGTCATATCATTGGATTCTAAGCTGTAACCGTTGTTTAACGTGCCGATACGCAGGTTTGCAGCGAAATCTATATTCGCCTCTCCAGAGCCGCTCCCCAGCGTTACGTTCGTGCTCTTCACGGCGGCCGCCGTGTTTAAATCTAATTTTCCCCGGTTCAGGTTCACAGCAGTAGCCTGCAACGGGCGCGTTCCCAATGCGCCGGATTCCGCACAGCCCAGGTTCATTTCGCAGGCGGACGTTAAACCTACGTCCATCTGCTTTTGGGCGTTAATCTTGCTGTACGCCACATACGGCACCGGGAAGTACGTTACCATTTTCATGGTGGAGTCGGCCAATCCCGCCGACGGAAACACCGCCAAAGCGGCGCCCAGAATAAATAATTTTTTCATAAAGCCCTCTGTCAGTTAAATTATCCGGCAAACCCGACACCTGCCTGCTACTATATAATATAAAGTAAATTATGCCAAAAATCAACCGGGAAAAATTATTTTACGTATAGCTTTCCAAATACGTGTGCAGCCCTTCCGCACGCGCCTGCGATACGCCCGCGTCGTAAAGTTCTTCGGCCTCCTCCGTGCGGCCCAGCGCATAGAGCACCTGGGCGAGCGCAAGCTTGGTAAGAATCTGGCCGCGGGTTTCGTCCGAATTGTCAAACAGCGCGCGGGCCTGCTGCAAATCTTCCAGGGCGGCGGCCATTTTATTTTTGCGTTTTAAAATATCCGCGCGGCCCCATTTTACAAAGCCGAGGTCCACCGTGTCGTTAATGGCGCTGTAGAGCTTGTCGGCCACGTTGTAGTGGCGCAGGGCCTCGTCGTACTTGCCCTGCTGGCGCAGGCCGTTGGCCATGCCGCAGTTGGTATACGCTTTGCCGAACACGTCTTCGCTTTTGCGGAAAATCTTTTCGGCCAGTTTATAGTATTTCACGCAGTCGTCAATTTTCCCGCAGATGCGGCTGATGCCCGCCAGGCCGCAGCAGCCGTAGGCCAGGCTGATGTCGTCCCCGGCTTTTTTGGCCAGCGAAACGGCTTTTTTAAACTGGGCGATGCCTTCTTCAAAATGGCCCTGGAGGCGGAAAATCCCCCCTTTGGCCCAATGGATAAAGCTCATTCCGGCAAAATCCTTCAGCTGGGTGTAGGCGGCCAGCACCGCGTCCAGCAAATCCAGCGCTTCTTCCAGCCGGCCCCAGGCGCGCAGGGCCATGCCCATTTCCTGCATGGCGCGCACGATAAATTCGTCGTACTCCAATTCCCGGGCCATTTTTAAAGCGTCTTCCGCCAGTTCGTACGCGGCGGCCGAATGGCCCAGCGTGCGGTAGCAGGCCGCCATGGCGAGCAAAGCGTCCATACGCGTTTCGGCGTCTTCGGCGGTCTGCAGGGTTTTGGCGTAGCTTTTTAAAGCGTCTTCAAACGAACCCAGCTGGCGTTGGGCCTCGCCGGTTAAAAACCAGGCGGCCGCGTCTTTGGCGCGCGCGGCGGAAAGTTTTTCAAGCGCGTCCGACGGGCGGCCCGCGTCCAGCAAGGCTTCCAGCGCGGCATAGTCCAGTTTTACCGCGCGTTTGGCGGCGGTGCGTTGCACTTTCTTTTTGGTTGCGGCCATATGGTTTCCCCCTTGGAAAATTACAGTTTTAACAGCTTTTTGATTTCAGCCAGCGTAGAAGCCAAATCGTACGGCTTCGGAATAAAATAGTCCGCGCCCGCTTCCGTCGCGCGGTCGCGCGACTCCGGGTCCGACAGCGTGGACATAATCACCACCGGAATGCGCCAGGTGACGTTGTCAGTCTTTAACAGTTTGCAAACGTCAAATCCGCTGAGTTTGGGCAACATTAAATCAAGCAGGATTAAATCGGGCTTTACCTGTTTGGCAAGCGCCACGCCCGCCACGCCGTTTTCGGCCCAGTGCACGTCAATCCCTTCCACTTTCAGCGCGCCCGAAAGCGCGCCGCCGAGCACTTTGGAATCTTCAATCAGCACCACTTTTTTCATGGTTATATCTCTTCGCAATGGTCTTTATAGAGGCGGATGGAGTCCGCGTATTCGCGCGCGTTGCGGATGACGGCGTTTACTTCGTCTTCTTCCAATTTGCGCACGATTTTGGCCGGCACGCCCATCACCAGCGAGCCCGCCGGGATGTTTTTCCCCGCCGGAACCACCGCGCCCGCGCCGATAATGCAGTTGGGGCCCACTTCGCTTTCCATCACCACGGCGTTCATGCCGATCAGGCAGTTGTCGCCGATTTTGCTTCCGTGCACCACGGCCCCGTGGCCCACGCTCACCCCGCGCCCGATCAGGCACGGCGCGCCGTAATTGACGTGCACGCAGGCGTTTTCCTGAATGTTGGAATTTTCCCCCACGGAAATGGAGGCGATGTCCCCCCGCAGCACGGCGCACGGCCAGACGGACACGTTTTCCCCCAATGTAACGCCGCCGATAATTACGGCGGTTTTATGCACGTAGCAGCTGGGGCGCACGTCGGGCACCAGCTCGTTAATACGCTCTTTCATCAGGAAACTCCTTTAGGTAATTTGGGCTTGCGCGAAGACGGCGAAGACGAAAGCTGAAGCCCCCAGTAAATAAAAATGCTGATAATGCCCGGAATCACGTAATACACCACGCGGTAGATGAGCGTGGCCATCAGGGCGGCGTCCCAGTCAATGCCCATTTGGGCGTAAACGGCCGTCATCGCCAGTTCCATGGCGCCCAGGCCGCCGGGCAAAATCGGAATCAGCGTGGTAACCATGCCGACGGCAAACCCCGCCACCAGCACCCCCGCCGTAATGTGAATGCCCACCGCGCGGAAAGCGAAATAGAGCACAAAAATCGTAAAAAGCCAGTCCCCGCAGACGTAGACGATGGTCATCGTCAGCTTGTTTTTCTTTTTATGGATAAGGTCAATCCCTTCGTCCAGCTGGTCCATAAAATTGTCGTACTTGCCTTTGGGAATCAGCGCGCGGAACACGTGAAAAAGCACCTTGTTCATCAGCCGGAAAATCTTGCGCAGCCAGCGCGAGCGCCATTCGTTGTTAAACAGAAACGCGGTAATCACCACGCACACGGCACACATCACGACAATGAGCGAAAAGTTTTTGAGGAGCTGCATCGTCGTGGCCGAGGAATTAAACAGCATCAGCACCGAACCCTGCAAAATAATTATGGCCAGCACGAAATACAACAAAACGGTAATCACGATGCTTGCCGTTACGCAGGTGCCAAACGGCACGCGGCGGCGGTTTAACAAATGCGCGCGCAGGGCAAACCCGCTTACCCCCAGCGAAGAAACCACATAATTCACCGTGGTGGACACCAGCGCAATGCCGATGGCCGCGCTTTTGCTTATGCGCCGGCCCATAATGCGCAGCACCTCGTAGAGGCTTAGGCCCATGGACACATAAATCAGCACGGAAGAAAAAAGGGAAAGAAAAAGATACTTGGTGCGCACGCCCTGCCAGATTTTGACAAAGCTGTCTTTGGCCTGGTATACCATAAAAGCGATAAGGCCGAGGGAAAGAAGAATGCCCAGCGTATAGAGCAGGTATTTTAACGGTTTTTTCAAGCGTACGCTCCGGGATAATGATATGTATAAATTATATAATTTATTTAGGGGAAAAAGACACGCGATTCGGAACCGGCTTCCGCCTCGCTCCCGTTTTTGGATGATAAAGGATTTTGTATATGAAAAGCATTAAAGTAATCGGCGCGAAAGGGCACAATTTAAAAAACGTTACGGTGGAACTGCCCAAAGACAAAATGGTGGTGGTAACGGGGCTGTCCGGCTCCGGCAAAAGCTCGCTGGCGTTTGACACCATTTACGCCGAAGGCCAGCGCCGCTACGTGGAAAGTATGTCCGCCTATGCGCGGCAGTTTTTGGAACTGATGGAAAAACCGGACGTGGAGCATATTGAAGGGCTCTCGCCCGCCATTTCCATTGAACAGCGCAACCCGTCTAAAAATCCGCGTTCCACGGTGGCCACCGTTACCGAAATTTACGACTACCTGCGCCTGCTGTTCGCCCGCGTGGGGCACCGCTTCTGCCCCGAATGCGGCCGCGAAGTGCAGTCCTGGAGCGTACAGGGCATCGCGCAGGACATTTTAAAAAAGTTTGACGGCAAGACCGTTTATATTCTCTCGCCCGTCATCCGGGGCCGCGCGGGCACGTACGAGGAATTGTTCGCCAAGTTTAAAAAAGAAGGCTACGTCAAAGCGCGCGTAAACGGCACGGTGATTTCGCTGGACCAGACGCCCGCGCTGGAACGCTATAAAAAGCATACCATTGAACTCGTAACGGATGAAATTTACGTGGAAGAATTTGACCGCGAACGCCTGGTGGAAAGCCTGGAGGCCGCGTTGAAATACGCCAAGGGCCTCGTGCACGTGCTGGAAACCGAAGGCGAAAAACCGCTTGATTTTACTTACAGCGAAAGCAACGCCTGCGCGCACTGCGGCATCGGGTTTTCGGAGCTGGAGCCGCGCCTGTTTTCGTTCAACTCGCCTTACGGCGCGTGCCCGGAATGCAACGGCCTGGGGCTTAAAATTGAAGTGGCCGAAGACCTCGTGGTGCCGGACCCGGCCCTATCCATTAACGAAGGCGCCATCGCCGCGTGGGACAACCCCGTCACCACGCGCACCCACCGCTGGAAAAACTCCTGGAGCGGGTATTATTACGATATTTTAAAACAAGTCTGCCGCCAGAACAAAATCAATATGAACACGCCGTGGAACAAGCTGCCCAAAGCCCAGCGGGACCTGATTTTGTACGGCGCCGGCGGGGCGAGCTATACGTCGCTCATCTCCGGCGGCGAGCAGGATTTTGAGGGCGTGATTACCAACCTAAAACGCCGCTACCAGGAAAGCGAAAGCGACTTTGTAAAAGAAGAAGTCTACACCCGTTTTATGCGCGAAGTAACCTGCCCCACCTGCAAAGGCATGCGCTTAAAACCCGAGGCCCTGGCCGTGCGCGTGGACGGCAAAAACATCCACGATATTACGGCCATGCAGGTGTCCGCCGCCAAAGCGTTTTTCAATGCCATCCAATTAAGCGACAAGGAACAAATCATCGCCAAAGACGTACTCAAAGAAATCCGCGCGCGGCTGGATTTTTTAAACAGCGTGGGCCTTTCCTACTTAACGCTGGAACGCAAAAGCCAGACGCTTTCCGGCGGCGAAGCCCAGCGCATCCACTTGGCCACGCAAATCGGCTCCGGCCTGACCGGCGTGCTGTACGTGCTGGACGAACCCACCATCGGGCTTCACTCGCGCGACAACGACCGCCTGATTGAAACCTTAAAAAACCTGCGGGATTTGGACAACACCCTCATCATCGTGGAACACGATAAGGACACGATTCTCGCGTCCGACTATGTGGTGGAACTCGGCCCGGCGGCCGGCGAACACGGCGGCCAAATTGTGGCCGCGGAGCCGACGGCGGACTTTTTGCGCGACGAAAAATCCCTCACCGCTTCGTACTTAAACGGACGGCGGATGATTCTGCCGCGCGAAGAACTGCGCAAAGGAAACGGCAAGTATTTGGAAATTATCGGCGCGAAACAGTTTAACTTAAAAAACATTGACGTTAAATTCCCGCTCGGCAAATTCATCTGCGTAACGGGCGTGTCCGGCTCGGGCAAGTCCACGCTCATCCACCAGATTTTGTACAAAGCCCTCGCGCAAAAGTTCTACGGCGCCAAAGACGCCCCGGGCAAACACAAAGAAATCAAAGGTTTAGCCAACATTGATAAAGTGATTATCGTGGACCAGAGCCCGATAGGCAAAACGCCGCGCTCCAACCCGGCCACGTATACGGGCGTGTTTTCGCACATCCGCGATTTGTTCGCCGAAATGCCCGAAGCCAAACGCCGCGGCTACAAGCCGGGCCGCTTCTCCTTTAACGTAAAGGGCGGACGCTGCGAAAAATGCCAGGGCGACGGAATTTTAAAAATCCAGATGCAGTTCCTGCCGGACATCTACGTCAAATGCGAAGAGTGCGACGGCAAACGCTTTAACGAGGACACGTTGCAGGTAAAATTCAAAGGCAAGAACATCGCCGAAGTGTTGGAAATGAGCGTATCCCAGGCGCTGGAATTTTTTGACAGCATCCCCAAAATCAAACGCTACTTAAAAACGCTGAACGACGTGGGCCTGGGTTACATCAAGCTCGGGCAGGCGGCCACCACGCTTTCCGGCGGCGAAGCCCAGCGCGTAAAACTGGCGGATGAACTTTCCCGCAAGGGGACGGGCAAAACGCTCTATATTCTGGACGAGCCCACCACCGGCCTGCACTTTGCCGATATTGACAAACTGCTCCACGTGCTCCACGGCCTGGCGGACAAAGGCAACACCGTGCTGATTATTGAGCACAACCTGGACGTTATCAAAACCGCCGACTGGCTGATTGACCTCGGCCCCGAAGGCGGCGACAAAGGCGGCACCATTGTAGCCGCGGGCACGCCCCGGCAGGTGGCGGCGTGCAAGGCTTCCTATACCGGGCGGTATTTAAAGCCGGAGCTGGACGCGGTGGACGAGTTCCTGCAAAAACACCCGGAACAGAAACTCCACGCGCCCAAAGCGGCCGCCGTTAAAAAGACCGCCCCGGAGGCGAAATCCAAAGCCCCCTCAAAGACTAAAAAGAAAACGGTTAAAACAAAAAAGGCCCTCTAAAAAGAGGGCCTTTTTACAAAAATCATCCATACCGCCGGAGGGCTATGTGTTAAATGGGGTTTCCGTTCCCCTTAAACAGTTTGCACCATTTGTCGCTTTCATAACATACGATGGAATGAGCAGACCCCTCGCAGGTTTCGTATTCCAGCAGATAACGTCTGTCCAAATCATCGAAACTGCTGGGTATGCCGTCCACGCGGGCGGCAATTACATTGCCTATACTAGAGGGGCAGCTATCGCCCAAGGATATTCCGTTGCTGACATAACACCAGTGTTTATTGCAGCACACTTCTTCATCACCGGTAGTGCCGCAGGAAAGTCCTTTTAATTCCGCGCCCATACTCTCAAAGGTGCGGGTGTCGCAGTCATCATCCTGCGCCAGCACGCACAACTGCTGCTGTTGGTTCAAATACCGCAGCATCTGCACCGCTTCCGCCGCGCGGGATTTTTCCACCGCTTTTTCATACTGCGGAAGCGCCACCGCCGACAAAATACCGATGATAAGCACCACTACCAATAATTCAATTAAAGTAAAACCTTTGTTCATACAGCCTCCCGTGCGGAAATGCCGCTTTAAGCACTTTATCAAAAAAAAAAACAAATCAACCCTTTAAGGCCTCTTCCCAAAAATTCTATAATAAGCATAAGGAAGACCCGATGAAAAACAAAATCCACAAAACCAACGCCGCACGCCTGTTAGACGAGCTTGCCGTTTCCTACGAACTCATCCCGTACGAAGTGGATGAAGAAAATTTAAGCGCGCTTCACGTGGCCCAAACCTTGGGCCAAAACGTGGAACAGGTGTACAAAACGCTCGTACTGCGCGGAGACAAAACCGGGTTCTTCGTGTGCGTTATTCCGGGCGGGGCGGAGCTGGATATGAAGGCCGCCGCACGGGCCAGCGGCAACAAATCCTGCGAAATGCTGCACGTAAAAGAACTTATGCCCGTTACGGGGTATGTGCGCGGCGGGTGCTCGCCTTTGGGAATGAAAAAGCATTTCCCCACCTTCATACACGAAGACGCCGTCCTATGGGACTATATTTACGTAAGCGCCGGCCAGCGCGGCCTGCAAATTAAAATTGCCCCGGCGGATTTACTTAAAGCCGCCCAGGCCCAAGACGTTAAACTCTGCTGAGCGCACCTCTTAATTAATCCGAAATCCCGCTTGCCATTTTTTTCCAAAACGCTATACTATATAAGTAGACTGTCCGGGCTCGTCCCGGCAACACAGGGGGACTTGTTTATGTATGCAAGCGTATGGAAACGTTTCTTTGCATTTTTGATTGACGCGGCAGTGTTTGCGATATTGTTCTGGGTACTGGCCCAGACGATGAACAACGCTTCCGTTTCGCTGGTGCTGTTGGTTATCATCTGGCTGTATTACGCGCTTTTGGAAAGCTCGCCGCTCCAGGCCAGTTTGGGCAAAATCATCATGGGCATTAAAGTGGTGGACCGCCGCGGCCGCCGCCTGACGTTCTGGCAGGCCACGGAACGTATTTTTTCCAAGATTGTTACCAACGTAACCTTTTACTTCGGCTTTTTTATCGCGGCGTTTGACAAGAAAAAACGCACCCTGCACGACCGCATCAGCCACAGCGCGGTCATCGCGAAAAACGCGGAATTTGACCCCGAAGCCGAGGACGACGCCGAGGAAGCCGCCTCGCTTACGTTTATTACCGTAGTATCCGTTGCGCTGGCGGTAACGTTTGTTATGCTGATGCTTCTTATGGTGGCCCTGCCGCAATATCAGCGCACGGAACGCCACGTACAGCTCTCGCGCGTGCTGACCGCGCTGGATTACGCCGCGCGCACCCAGCTTAAAGACGCTGAAAAACCCGGCGCGGACCCGCGCGTGTGGCTAAGAGACTATAAAAAATGCCAGAAAATCAGCCCCGAAAAACTCTCCTGCGACGGGTTTGAACTCCTGCTTGAGCCCGGCGGCGTAAAAGCCAGCGCACGCACGCACACGATGGACATCCTGTATACGCTCTTCTATCCGTTTGACGGCGGCCCGGTGGAGTGTAATGCGCTCAGCAAACAGGGCGCGGAAATCTGCTCCGCCTTAAACAATTAACCAAAACCCCGCCCCGGCGGGGTTTTTTATGCCGCCGCGCCCCCGTGCAAAAGCTGGCGGGGTTCAGGCTAAAATTGTTAAGATGTACATATGTCCGCCAAACACCTTTCGGCCAAAAAACTTCCTGCGCAAAAAACGGCCCGGCCGGCCGCTTTTGCGGTTTTTATACGCAATATTCTGCCCGTCGTAACCGGGTGGCTGTGCCTGCTGGTAAGCATATCGTTTTTCACCGCCACCTATGACACCGCCCAGGTAAAACTGACGCTTCTGCACAACGGGGCCGTCGTACTGCTGGCCTTGTGGGCCGCGCTGAAACTGGCGGAGCGGAAAAACCCTTTCACCCGCGCCAACCTGCCCTGGCTCCTGCCGTTTTTTGTATACATCGGGTGGAACGCCCTGTCCTTTGCGTTTCTGCCCTATAAGATGGAAGCCGCCGAAGAATTTATCCGCCTGCTGATGTACGGCGGCATTACCCTGTTAATCGCGTGCGAATTCCGCGCGCAGGACGTGCGGACGCTTACCAAATTTATCATCGCCGCCGCCTGGATTTCCTTCGCCTATGCGGCCCTGCAGATTATAGACGGCTTCTTCCCGGGCGCGGACTTTATGCCCTGGCGCGGCTTTTTTACGCGCCGCGTATTTTCCACCCACGCCAATCCCAACTTTTTTGGCGCGTTCGTCATTTTCGCTTCCTGCGTGGCGGGCGCGCAATACCTGCTGACGCGCAAAAAATCTTTGCTGGTGCTCTTGGGCCTGGGGCTGGCCGCGCTGTTCTTTACCGAGAGTAAAGGCGCCTGGGTGGCGTATGCGGCGGCGCTTGCGTGTTTGGCCGGGCTCTACACCAATTTCCTCGCGCCGGACGCCGCGCGAAAACACCTTAAAAAAATTAATATCGCGGCGGGATGCTTTGTGCTTATCGCCCTGGTGCTGGCCGGGGTGTACGCGGCCAAGCGTTTTCAGTCGGTCAGCTTCCGCGCCTACACCTGGCTCTCCGCCGTGGAAATGGTGCAGGACGCGCCCGTGATGGGCACCGGGCCCGGCAGTTTTAAAATCATCTATCCCGCCTACCGCCGTCCGCAGATTTTTTATATTGAAAACTCCCATAACACCGAAACCCAGCACGCCGAAAACGAATACCTGGAACAATGGGCCACCACGGGCACCGTGGGCCTGGCGGTGTTTTTATGGATGATTGTATTTGTGCTGGTCTGCGCGGCGCGCAACTTAAAACGCGGCGCGCAATCCGCCGAGCGCACGCCGGCCTTACAAGAACGCAGCTGGTATTTGCTGGGGTACACCGGCGCCTTCTTCGGTCTCCTGGCGCACGCGTTTGTGGACATCAGCCTGCGCTTTGCTTCCAGCGGGCTTTTCTTTGCGGTCTTTATGGGCGTGATTATCGCTTTATGCAAAGAGCCGGACGATACGGACGCCGTCGGGGCGGAGCTTCCCGCCTCCGCCGCGTGGCTGACTGCCGGCGCGCGGGTGCTGTTGTTAGGCGGTTTGTTATACGCCGCCTGGCGCGTGGCGGCGCAATTTTCCGAAGTGACGGGCGCGCTGGCGGCCGCGACGTTTGGCGAAGGGGCGTTAATCGCCTGCTCGTGGGCGGTACTGCTTTTCTGCGTGCTGGGCGTGATGTATGTATATGTGCGCGCGGCGTTTTTAAGCCGCCGGGCAATAGTCGGTTTTGTACTGTTCGCGTCCCTGCCGCTGTTATGTTTTTTCTACGGATTTTTTCAGGCCAACCACTACTACAGCCTGGGCGTAAGCTTAACCGGCAAGAATAACCCGGAAGGCGCCGTCGGCTACTTTACCAAAGCGGTTGCGTTAAACCCGTTTCAGACGGAATACCGCCAGTTCCGCGCCAATGTGTTCGCCGCCACGATGAATTTAACCAAAACCTTCTCCCCTGCCCGGGGCGATAAAGACGCGCCGTCCGACGATTACGAGCGCGCACTCAAGGATTTTTCCGTCGTATTAAAACGCGCGCCCAACCACGCGCTGCTGCACCAAAACATCGGCCAGCTGTATTACGCGATGGCCGTGCGCCAGGCGCAGGGCGCCCAGCAGGCGCCAAACGCGGCGGAATACGAACGCTTCAGCCAAAACGCGCGCGACAATATGGCCCAGGCCAAACGCGCGTTTGAACGCTCGCTCACCGTGGACCCGGTAAATGAATCCACCTATTTATTTTTAATCAGCATTGCGCTGATGGAGCGAAACCCGGAGCGCGCCCAATACTGGATTGACGCCTACCGCCGGGGCCCCGCAGGCGTAACCGAACCTGAATTTTTGCAAAGACACCAAAACAATCCGCGCGTGGACGCGGCGCAGCGGCAGGTGGAGCAATTACGTTCTTCCGTCTTAAAAAATACCGCGAAAAAATAGTTTGGGTAGCAAAATCCGCGCTTTTTTTGTAAAATATATTTACCAACGATTTAGATGCAGTAACGCCAAGATAGCTCAGCTGGTAGAGCAACCGCTTCGTAAGCGGTAGGTCGGGGGTTCGATCCCCCCTCTTGGCTTAAATTTTAAAACCCCGCACTCTGCGGGGTTTTTTATTTAAGCAAGAGAAGCGGGCAAACTGCTTTGCCTGCGTGGGGGAGCGAAAGGCGGAGCGATGTTTTTGTTTGCGCCTGCAAGTGCGCAAGGCAAAAACCGCGAGCCCGGACTGCAGGCGTTTCCCGTCAGGGAAACGACCGGAAGGAGATCCCCCCTCTTGGCTTAAATTTAAAACCCCGCACATCGCGGGGTTTTTTATTTAGGCAAGAGAAGCAGGCAAACTGCTTTGCCTGCGTGGGGGAGCGAAAGGCGGAGCGATGTTTTTGTTTGCGCCTGCAAGTGCGCAAGGCAAAAACCGGAAAGACGCCCGGTTTGCCGAAAAAGCCGAGGCCGTGCTTTTCGGCATTATTCTTGTCCAGGCCGTTTCCGCGCTGTTATTTCCCAAAGATTAATTGCGTCTCTCCCGCGCCGCCGGCGGCCGTAAAAACACATATGCAAGCGTATTGTTTTATAAAACTTTTTTGCTATACTATTGATAGGCGCGCACGCGCATTTTAATTAAGGGAGATAGATATGAACAAAGGTTTTACGTTGATTGAATTGTTAGTGGTAGTGCTGATTATCGGCATCTTGTCCGCCGTGGCCCTGCCCCAATATACGACGGCCGTGGAAAAAGCCCGCTCCGCCGAAGCGCTTACGCTGATGAGCTCCATCCGCTACGCCGCGGAAAGATACCGCCTGCAAAAAGACGCCTGGCCCGCTTCGTTCAACGTGCTGGATGTGGAAATCCCCAAAGTGCCGGGCAGCACCACCAACTACGGCGGAAAAAATTTCACCGTCACCACCGGCTCCCCCAGCGGCACCACCGGCTCCACTTTTGTTATCACCGCCGTACGCAGCGTAAATAAAGACAAATACGCCCTTAAAACCGTTATGACCGAAGCCGCCGACGGCACCATCACCGCCGTACGCTGCTGCGGCATCAGCACCGATACGAGCACCAGCTGCGGCACGCTGGCCTCCGGCTCCGGCGCGGAAAAATACTGCAGCGCCATTACAAGCGGTAAAAACTCCGACTTCTAAAAGAATCTGTAAACAACAAAAAAGACCCCGGGCATTAGTCCGGGGTCTTTTTTGCGTGTGCAGCGTTACGGCAGAGACAAACGCCCGCAGGCGGCTTCCAGCGCGGCGACGGCGCGCTGGTTGCGCGGATTGAGCGACACAAGCGCCCGGTCGCTCAAATCAAAGCGCACGCGGCACAGCGCCGCGCGGCTGTTTATCCGCGCGGGAGCGCAGGAGTACAGCCAGCTCATCATCGGACAAATCAGCCAAACGGGCCATAATCTGTTCCATTTCCTCACGTTCTTTTTCCTCCCGCGCCGCGTATTTTAAGCGTTCGTCCTGCCGGGCGGAACGCCCGGCAAGCGCACACAGCGCCCATACGCCCGCCGCCGCCAGGCATCCGCCCGCCAGCGCGCGCCACATTATTTCGCCTTCCCGACGAAAGAACCGTCCGGGTTGACTAAAGACAAAGCCGCCAGCACGGAAATCACTTTCGCCAGCACGGCGTCGTCTTTTTGCGTGGGGGTCAGTTTTACAATCACGGTCGCCACCCCCACCGTACCGCCGATAACGGCCAGAATATCCTGCCAGTGCTCGCCGCACCAGGCAATTAGTTGGGTCATAACTCCTCCTTGTTAATGCTTGGCGACGTTAAGCAAAATGACTTTAATGCTTTTTACGTCGTCCGCAATCATATCCAGTTTCACGTCCGAACGGGCCAAACGCCCTTCGTGTTCGGATACTTTCTTTTCCAAATTATCCACGCGCGGCGGCAAGGCGTACAGGGTAAAAAACCAAAACCCTACGGCCAATACCGCGCCGCCCGCGTACAGCCAGTCTTTCAGGCGGGCCATCATTCCCCTCCCCCGGCGCGAAGCGGCTGGGCGGCCGTTTCAATTTCCCGCACGCGCCCGAGCAGCTGCGCGTCCACTTCCTGCCCCGCCGCATGCGCCAGCAAAAGGGCCGTTCTCACGGGGCGCGGCAGATTATATTTGCTTTCCAGCTCGGCCACGGTCCTGCGCGCAAGCGTCTGCTGCGGGACGGCCGGGCACCGGCTTTTTAAATACCGTTTTCCGTCATATCCGTAAACGATTTCTTCATCCGTCGCCAGCGTCAGCCCCAGCGCTTTTGCGGCGCGGGCGCCGTTCGTGCTCCGCCCGACGGTGCCGTCCGCCAATAATTCATAATAATTCATCATATATTCGCTCCTTGGTCATAAACAAACCGGTTGACCGACAGCGTCAGCGCCACGGTATCGGTGTGAACAGTGGTTACCTGTCCTTGTTTCACGGGCACGCAAAACGAAACGATATTGGTAACGCTGCAGCCGTAACCGCCGCAGAGCACGCCGTCCACATTATAAAAAGTGGAATTGCCCGAACCGGTATATCCCTGTACGCAGATATATCCGTTGGCGGGCGCGGTGAACGTGCGCGGCGTGGTGTCTATGGCCGGGAAAATACCCTCTATATACGTTTCGGACGCCTTGGACAAAGCGCTCACGGCGGTTTTGGCGGAGCCGGAGATATTCGCCAAGTCCGTATCGGCCTTGGCCGTAAACGCGCCCAACAGCTGCGCCGCGTCCGCCACACTCTGCGGCACCGCCGTATGATAAACGCATACCCACGGATAGAGCGTGGTATGCGCAGGCGTTACGGCATCGGAACGGCCGTAAACCGCGCTGGAACGGGAAGCGTCAAAATCGTGCTTCCACAAAAAAATCTCTTCCCCGCCCTTGGCCGCCGCGCCGCCGCTCCCTTCCGTGCGGCACGCGCCGGACGCGTTTACATATGCATCCGCCAAACCGCCGTATGTCGTCCCCATCATTTTGGCGGTGATATTGGGCAGCCCTTCCTGCGCTTGCGTAATGCCGTCCGTCTCATTCGCGTTTTTTACGTACCGGGTCAGTTTCGGAAGCCGCAGGGAACCGGCCGCTTCGTCGGCTACATAAAAGGGGCATTCACCGTATTGCTCCAGGCGCGCGTCGTAGTCGGCTTTCGTGGTGCATAATTCGGTATGTTCTTTTACCCAGGCATAAAAATCCGGGTACAGGCTGGACGCGGTGGCATAATAGGCCCCCGTCCACAGCGGCAAAGAACCGGGATTGTCCGCCAGCGCTTTGCTCTGCGACCAATACACCTCCCCCATGCATTTGCCGATGGAGCCTTCCGCATAGCGGCGCGCCGTTTCGACCTGGGCCTCCGCTTCGTTTACGCAGGCCTGGGCGTCGGCGATAATTTCCGCCCCGTTCTGCGCCAGCGTTTCACAGCCAGCCGTTACCGCGGAAGCAATGCTTTGCAGCGCGGCGTCGGCGGTCTGCTGGGCGGCGGAGGCCCCGGCCTGCGCCTGGCGCGCCGCGTCGGCGGCTTGGGAAGAAGCCACGACCGCGTCTTCTTTAGCCGCCAGGATGTTTTTTAAAAAATTTTCCGTTTCCAAATCCTCTTCCTTGGAAGAGACGGGATATTTAATGCTGCGGTCCACCTTTTCGCCCAGCTCCTGCACCAGCATGGTCAGTTTGTCATAGCCTTCTTCCAGCACTTCCGCGTCCAGCTCGCCCTGGCGCAAAAGATCAATTTCCTGCGTCAGCGGCGTACGGCGAAGCACCGTCAGCTTCCAGTCCGCCCCCAGCGGGCTCTTGCCGCTTTCGGGCGTCGGATACGTAAGCGTATGGGTCATCGGGTCAACGGTGAAATCCGTGAAGATTTCCTCCTCCGCGCCCTGCGGCGACGTCAAATACACGCCCAGGTTATCCGCGGCGATAAGCGGGAAATCCACATCCCACTGGCGCGTAACGCCGTTGCCTTGGTAAATACGTTTTGTAACTTGCATTGAAACAGTCATAGTCGGTTCTCCTAAAAATCAAGCAGCGATTTAACGCGCTCCAGCGCGGCCAGCCGCTCCTGCGTCCCGTCGGCGGACGTAAGCACCGCGTGTTTGACGCGTTCCGCATCCTCCTGGGACAGGCCTTTCTTCTCCCGCCACAAGTCTATGCCCCGGCACAGAAACCCGGCATCCGGGTCCGGCCGGCCGCCCTCGCGCAAATGGCGGGCGGCTTCCAGCGCGAAATAATCGCGCGCGGAAATCCGTCCTTTGGCGAATGCGCGGGCATTGTCCTTTTCTCCGGCGGAAAAATACAAACGGTTAAAGGTTTGCGGGTCCGAAACCGCGCCGGAAGCGGAAAACAATTCCCGCGCCGCCCGGCGGGCCAGCGGCAGTTCGGCGGGCTGCAGGGCCTGCTGGGCGGTCAGCAGCCGCTGGGCTTCCTCTCCGTCCGTCGCAGACGCGAGCGAACGGTACACCTGCGCCTGTTTGACGTGGGCGTCCGCGCGGGACGCCGCCCCCAAAGCCCGCAGGGCGGAAAGCGCGGTTTCTTTCATTTCACCGTCTTTTTCGGTTTCCAGCCGCTCCCGCGCCCAACTTTCGCGCGCCTGCGGCGTGCCGTCCGTCTGCAGGGCGGACTGCCGCCACAAATCCCGCGCGCGGGAAGAAGCCGCTGAAAAGCGGATTTTCTGCGCGCATTCTTCACGCACCGCTTCCGGCAGTTCCCGCGCGTAGCGGCCGAATACGGCCTGCGCGGCGGCCCGGTTGCCGGCGGCCAGCTGCCGGCGCACGCATTCGGCGGCGGTCTGCGCGCGGACGGAAGCCGTCTGCAAACGCGCTTCGGCCTGCGGCGCGCCGTTTTCCGCCAGCCGCTGTTCGTATGCGGGCAGCTGGGCGGACAAATACGCTTCCAGCGCCTGGGGCGTGGGAGCCAGCGCCCCTACGCCGCGCACCAGTTTTTCTTCCTGCGACGCACGTCGGGCGCGTTCCCGGTCAACGGCGGATTTTTCTTCTTCCCGCGCGGCGGCGCGCAGCATCATATAGTCGCGCGCGGCAGGCGTTTCGGCGTCCGCTTCGCTAAAGCGCGACGCGGCAAACTCATCCAGCGACGCCGATGCCAGCGTACCCTTTTCATTTACTTCCGAACGCACCGCATCCAGCAGTTCCGTACGGATTTGTAAATTCTCATCCGGCGAGAAAGCCGGCGCTTCAAACGGGAGTGCTTCCGCCTGCGAAGTTTTTGAATCCGCCGTCTTTTTAGGCTGGTCGGATGCTTGCCCGTCGCCTTCTTTGTTTCCTTTTTTCTTCTTTTTCTCCAGGTAATCCAGCGCGTCTTTGCTTAAACGCCCGAACTCCTGCAGCGTGTTTTCATACGCCGCCGGAATACGCTGGGGCGCGCCCGACGTCAGCTGTACGCCCGGCGCGCGGTAGCGTTCCTGTCTTTGGTAAGTGGGAATAATAGGCATGGTGTTCTCCTAACTAAACAACGCCAGCACATTGCTGCCGAGCTTCCAAAACGAGCCCCGGTTCTTGGACGCACGGCGGTATTGCGAGGCCGTTTCGTTCAAATTATAAATGCGCTCGGCGGCGGCGATGTCGTTTTCGTACAGCGCGTCGTCCAGCGATTCCTGCAGGGCTTCTTCGTCCAATAAGGCGTTAAAGCGGCTGTTTTTAAGCATCGTCTGCACGGTGGCGGAGCGGGACGTCAGCCCCGAAGCGGCCAGCGCCGTTTTCTGCTCGCCGGCGGTCTGGCGGTAATTTTCGTATATTTCTTTGTTGCGTTCGGCGGCGGATTTAAACAAATACGTCGCCTGGCGGCGCGAGGCTTCGGCGGCGTACTGCGCCTGACGGTCTGCGTCGCGGGCCAGGGAATCGTAATAGTCCGTTTCGGCTTTGCGGTCCCCCAGCAGGGAAGCGGCCGACGAAACCAGCCGTCCTCCCGTTTCAAATATTCCTCCCATATTACTTCCTCCTGAATGTGAAGCCTAAAAAACGCGCGGAAGGCGTGTCGTAAAACGTCCCGTCAAAGCTTCCGCCCAGCCGGCGGATAAAACGCAGTGCGGCCGCGTAACGCCCGTCGGCAAAATTGTACAGTTCCGGATATTCGGCCAGCATCCGCCCGAGCAGTATGCGCGCAACGCGCACAAACGTTTTGGGTATTTTCTCCACGCTTTTTCCCGAGAGCAGCCACACGCACGCCCGGCGGCCCAGCCAGGTACCCGGCGACAGGCCGAACACGGCGGCCACTTCGCCCTTGAACTCCAGCGTAAAACAACGGGCGGAACGGTCAAAAAATTCCCCCATCAGTTCACCCGCCTCCCGCCCCGGGTGCGAAGCCGCCAGCTCCGCCCGGTCCTCCGGGCGCAGTACGGCCGCCAGGCGCGCGCAGTCCTGCCGGGCGGACTTTCGCAAAATAATTTGATTTTTCTGGTACAATATATTCATAATTAAAAAGAGAAAATCATAAACCAAGGAGATTTATATGACCTTTCTTATCATCATGCTGCTCTTGATTTTAGTGGCCATTTACGCAGTATTCTTCCTGCTGTTTAAAGTGGTCTGGATGATTTTAAAGAAAAATACAAACAAATGGCCGCTTATTTTGGCGGGCGTCAGCACGGTATTGTTTCTGGTGGTGTTCGGCGGGGCGGCCGCCTGGGGCGCGTATAAAGTGGTTTCCCCGTTCCGCGGCATCATCAGCCGTATATCCGAAGATAAAGCCCCCGAATACGGCGAGCGCGTGTATACGGACCCGGTTTACCGCTTTGAGGTGGACGTATACGACGGGATGGATTTTTCCGAATGGATGCACTTTGACGATGTGGACGTGAAACTGGGCATTGACACGAATGCGTTTAAAAAAGACAATGCGGGCAAAAGCTACGAAGGCCCCATCACGTTCGCCGGCCTCATCCGCCAGACGGATGTGGATGACGGGCACCCGCTGGAAGATTTGCGCGGGGCGCTGGCCGCCGGCCTGCAAAGAAGACAGCTGGATATCACCGAAGAAGAAGAGCTGACCGTAGACGGACGCCCGGCGATTTACGTTTCCGGCACGGCTTACGGCAACCGCGGCGAAAGCGCGCCTTTCTGGCTGACGGCCGCGTATGACAACTACGGCCAGGTGTTCTACGTTATTACCTTTACCGTAGGCGAAGGGGCGGACGGCAACGCCGAAAAAACCGCCCGCAGCCTGCGCTTTGTATCCGGCCCCGCGCTCACGCAAGCGGCTCCGGCGGATACAAACCGGTAATAAAACGCTTTTTTCCGGGGGCTTCCCTATTGGGAAGCCCCCTTTTTGTCGGCGGATAAACGCGCTATACCACGCGGCTGATAAACGCCAGCAGGGTAACGGGAAGCGGCTCGGTTTGTTTAAACACAACCGAAGGCACCAGCGAATGCGCGCCGGAGAGAGTCAGCACGTAGTCGCCCGTTTTAAGCGCGATGGGCGTATTGAAATTTTCGGTGCTGCGCTGGATAATTTCATCCATCCGCCCGGACTCCGTCCCCACCTTTCCGCCCCGGCTGTCCAGCATTTTAACGGTTACCGACACCAGCCTGCGCCGCCTGTCCTGCACGGTTCCGTCCGCGCGCTCAAACTCGGCGGGCAGCGTTTGCAGTTCGGCTTCGTACGAAAGCCCGGCGTGTACGCAGGTCATCGGGCGCGGCAGGGTGATTTTTCCGTCCTTTACTGTAAGCCCCGCCAGCGGGCTGCCGTCCGCCAGCGCCCCGACTTCCATTCCCTCCAGGTGGGAAAGGCCCGTCATCTCCGAAAAAGCCGTCTCACTCTTGCGCGACACGGCGCAATCCAAAAACAACTGGTCTTCGGGTTCTTTGCTGGCCAGCCGCTGGACCAAACGCTCAATAAAATACTTTCCGCCGCGCTCCACCGCGAACCAGACTTCATCGTAACCCCGGTTGGGGATGGAGCAGACGCTTCTAAAACTTCCCTGCGTTTCGTGATGCGTCCACGCGCAGACGTTTTGCTCCACCAAATACGTCAGCGTCAGCAGGCGGCCGTCGTCCAGTACGCACCAAAGCAAATTGTCCGGTTCCTGCTGGTAGCACACTTCGCGTATTTCGCGGTTGAAAAACAGGTGTTTGGCGTAGAGGGTGAGGTCGTTGCTGGTGTAGGAAGCGGAATTGTAATCGTAATAAAAATCCCGCAATACGCCGCCGCGCGCCTGCACGTAGAGGGCTTTGTTGCCCACCATCACGGGGGCGGTGCGGCTGGCGCCGCGTTCGCTCTGCTGCTGGATCTGGATATTGTACGGCGTCAATGCGCCGGTGCTGGATATCGTCCATTCGCTCCCGGCGGTAAACACCAGCAGTTTATTGGACACGGCCACGGAATGAATGGCGTTTAACTTTTTGCCCGAAAGATTAACGCTGATGGAGTCGGAATCTTCCAATGTGCCGCGGGCGTGGCCGAAATCGGCATATGCGCCGGTTTTGGAAAACCACACCGTCTGCGCTTCGGCGCGCGTGCCGGCCAGGCCCAGGCGGTCCTGGTAAAAGAACACGCACGAAGGATAGCCCGAGGCGGGGCTGAACGAGCCTTCCGCCCACTCGCTGGTCCACTCTTCCAGCCCGAAGGGCCGCTCCACCTGCACAATTACTTTCCGCTCGTTTACAAAATCGCTGACGATTACCACGCCTTCCTGCCAAAACGCGTCGGCCTGCAGCTCATACCCGAGCTCCCCGGTAATGCCCAGCGCCCGGATGCGCAAACAATACATATTGGCGCCGGCTTCCAGCTGGCCGAACGTATTGAAATTTTGGTCTCCGGCCGTACGCGACAAGTATTTTATCTTCTCCCAGGTTTCGCCCAAATCTTCGGACGCTTCCACCACCACCTGCCCCGTCCACTCGCCGGTGGTGCGCAGTTTCCAGTCGCCCCCGGTTTTAATGAACGAGGAGGTCTGCTCGTACCCCAGCGTGCCCGAAGCATACTGGCTTTCCACCTTATGGCTCAGCGAAAAACGCCCGCCGACGTGGCCTGGTTTAAAACAGTCAAAATCACTTTCCAGCTGGTATTGGTTCTCGCCCACCGGGATTTGCTGGCCTTTGTTGGAGCCGCCGGAAAGCGTCTGCACCACGGACACCTGGGGCACGCCGCCCAGCCCGTACTGGTAATTAATCACCAGCTGGGAGCCGTTCCAGTCGCCCCCGGTGTCCTGCGGGGAAACGATTTTAATCAGCCCGCCCAGGTTATAGGCCATCAGCCCCTGCGCGGCAAAATACTTGTTAAAATCGCTGACCATAAGCCCGATGTCAAACCCGAAATTCGGCCCCACAAAGAACAAAAACCCGTTAAAATACGCCAGCACCGAAAGGTTGGGATAAATCACCGGCAGAAACGTAAGCGTTGCGCTCACGCCGACGGATTCCTGCGTCTCTTGGTACTGGCTGGCGCGGAGCTGTTTCTTCTCGTCCTCATTAGCCAGCATAAAAGGGCCGTACTTAATCGGCACGTCGGCAAACACAAACGAACCGCGGTCCACGCGGGTGAGCTGTTTGGGCGGATACTGCGGATGGGTTAAAAAAAGCGTTTGGTCGTATTGGGTGTAATTGAGGTATCCCACGTCATACGCTTCATAGGGGGTTTCAATTTCGTACGGGCTCCCGTCCGCCGCAAACAACTGCCCGCCGGAAGTATATACCCGCAGGTAATGCTCCCCCATTTCCAGCACGTAGGCTTCGTCTTCGCTCAGCACAAACGGAATGACCCGGCAGGCTTTGCCGGCTTCTTTCGCCTCGCCCATAAACAGGGTGCCCGGGCGGTTGGACGCGCCGCCCTGCGGGTGCACGTAGAAGTTTCGGGCCGTTTTGACCCAGGAACCGTAGGCCGCGCTGTCTACGCGGCCATGCAGGGAAGGGCTGATTTCGCCGCCCGCAAAGGACGGCTGTAATTGGTGGATGGGCATTAGCGCACCTCGGTAAACGCGTCGGACGAGTCGGCGCGGCAGAAGTTTTCCGTCATATTGCTGCGGCGCGCTTCATCCAGGCTCAGCGTGTATTTTTGCAGGATTTGGGCCGCCAGCTGGCTGTCTCCCGTCAGCGCGACGGCCAAGTCGCAGGCCAGCGCCAGGGAAAAGGATTTTACAAAAGCCGCATCAAACAGGTTTTCATCCAAAATCCGGCGGGTGTATTCGGCATAGGCCCGGGGGCAGTCTACCGCCAGCACACGGCTGTGCAGGTCCGTGCGGAAGACTTCGCGGAATTTAAGCGCTTCTCCCCGGCCGTCGCGGCTGAACACGCGGCGGACAAACAGCGCTTCCGCGGGATACTTATAGATATAGCGGCCGGGGTTCTGGTTATCCGTTTCAATCAGGGCCAGGGGTTCTTCCGCCCCCGCAAAAGCCCAGTTATGGGTGCGCAGGACCTCATCGCGCACCGGATCATAAAACAAATTCAGCCGGCGCGCTTTTTCATCATCCTGTTCTAAAGATGATATAGGAGCCTGCCCCAACTGCGCCAATGCCAAATTGCAAATGGTAATTTTAGATATCATTTTTTCTCCTATTTTTATTTATACTTATATTTTAAGTATTTTTATTTTTAATACTATTTTAACAAAGCCAAAATCGCATACTATTTTGCATATTATCTATAAATCATCTCGGATTAATGTTGAT
>NZ_CAUDSG010000023.1:0-27385 GCF_958451995.1 Candidatus Avelusimicrobium alvi | reverse complement strand
TAACCTTTACTGAACCCCCAGCCTAGCTGGGGGTTTTCAACAGATACAAAAACCCGCGCACCGAGCGCGGGTTTACAGATACTGCGCCCACCAGGACTTGAACCTGGAACCCACCGATTATGAGTCGGTTGCTCTAACCGATTGAGCTATAGGCGCTAAAGATTATTCTATTATAACAAATTCGCAAGCCCGCAGGGAAAAGAGAACGAAAAAAGAAAATTTTTTCTTTTTTCAAAAAAATGTGCTAAAATATTTATGTTAATCCGGGATGGTGTAATGGTAACACGGATGCCTCTGGAGCATTAATTCTAGGTTCGAGTCCTAGTCCCGGAACCAGCTTTCCGACCGCCTTTACAGGCGGTTTTTTTATGGATATAAACCGCGCCGGCCTCTAAAGTAAAAGGCGGCCCGTATTCCCCAGGCCCACGCGGGCTGGGCCCTAAGACCTATGGCATTTTCCTTCTTTTCTGTTATGATATGAATATGAAAACATTTAAACGGTTCTTCGGGCTTGCCGTCGTTTTTACACTGGCGTACACGCCGCTCCACGCGCAGTGGAAACCCGTTGTGGAAGAGGTCGTCAAAAGCACTTCCGGCCAAGCCGTCGTCCGTTTAACGACTGCGGCTCCCAAAGCCGCCGCACGGGTTCCTTCAGCCGCCTCCGCCGCGGCGGGCAGCCTGGCCCGGCAAACCGCCTTTGTTTCTCAACCGCACGCCGGTTCCGCTCTTCCGGCGGCCCCCAAAACCATGAGCGACCGGACCAAACGCAATTATTATGCGGTTATGACCAAACTGGCCGGGATGAGCCAGCGCAAAGCGCTTGAAAAACTCTATAAACGCGGCGCAAAACCAACGTATTATCCGATGCCGAAACTCAGCGAAGAAAGCTTCGCCGTCGCCCGGCTGGAAGCGGCGCATCCGTCCGGCCCGGACCATCTGCCCGCCTATCCTTTCACCAGTCCCCGCGCGCTGTACCGGGGGATTAACGTATCTTCGTCCGATTTGCAAAACATTCTGACCAACGGCCTGCGCTCGCGCGACTCCGGCGAACACCACAGCGATTTTCAGGTATTTAATTATCCCAGCAAAGAACTGATGGAAATGTTCCGCGAGAGCTGCCCGGAAAACACCAAATCCATTTGTCTCATTTCCGACCCCGAACGCGCCAGCCGCTACGCCCTGCGCGATGTGGGCGGCACGGACCGCGTGCCCGTGGTCATTCAAGTCAATCCCGCTATCGCCACCACCGCCAACCCGGTGGGCGCGGGCGTGATTGCGGCGGCAGACATACCCGTACCGCAAATCCGCCGCGTCAGCGCGCTTTTGGAAATTGAAGGCGTCCCCCAATGGGGCGATATCAGCCTAACCCCGCAAAACGGTTTTATTTTCCGGCCTTATCTGCCGCTTGAATGATACCGCTTTGTTTAAAACCTCCCCGCCGGGAGGTTTTTACGGCCCCCGCGCACGATGTATCGGACAGAACGCCGTTTATCCATTAAAAAGCCTTCCCGTCTTGGGAAGGCTTTTTGCATTGTATTAAATGGATGTCAGCGCATCGGACGCAGAATGGAAAGCACCAGCATGGCCTGGCGGTAATCGGTTTTTTCCTGCTCGCTGAGTTTTTGGTTGGCGGCCAGGGCTTCGGCGGCGGTCAGGCCGTCGGGGCCTGCGGCGTCCGGGTCCGCCTTGGCGCGCAGGAGCGATTTAATCACGGGCGCGGTATTATACTGCGCGGCCAGCAAAAGCGCGGTGTTTCCCGCCGCGTCGGCCGCGTTTACATGCGCGCCGTTTTTGGTAAACTCTTCCAGCACTTCCACATTCGGATTATACTGGGCGGCGGTCATCAAACAGGTCTGCCCCATATTGTCGGCTATATGCAAATTGGCGCCCGCCGTCAGCAAATCCCGGATGACCTGCGGGTCCTGCGCGTGGCGGGCGGCATAAAACAAAGCGGTCTGGCCGGATTTGTCGCGCACGTTGACGTCGTTGCTCTTTTCAATAAGCTTGGCGGTATCTTTCAGCTCGGCGTTGCTCTCAATGGAGCGCATCAGCCGCGTCGCTCCGCGCGCGTCCGTTTCTTTCCCGTGATACCGGAAATACAGGCCGCCCGTCAACAGCGCCGCCACCAGCAAAAAAACCAAAATCGTACTTTTTTTCATAACCGCAGGATTCCCCCGTGCTTTATTGTATCAATTATTCCGCCGCAAGTACCATTCCCGCCGGTTCCGCTCTCACCCCGGCCCCAATTTGCTAAAATATAATTAATACCATATACGAGGTTTTAACAGATGTCAACCACCGAAAATACGCAACAGCCCCGCAATAACGCGCTGGATGAAATCATCGCCCAGCGTTACGCCGAAGTGGACGAAATCCGCCGACAAGGCGTTACGCCTTACCCCAACCGCTGTGAAAAACAAATTTCCTGCCGGGAAGCCAAAGAAATGGCCGAAGGAGCCGAAGCCGTTACCGCCGGCCGCCTGATGCAGCTGCGCCTGATGGGCAAAGCCGCTTTCGCGCACCTGCGCGATTTTTCGGGCCGCGTGCAGCTCTACATCGCCAAAGACAATTTGGGCGAAGACGCCTATGCTTTTTTCAAAAAACACATCGCCGTGGGGGATTTTGTATCCGTCAGCGGCCACATCTTCGTAACCAAAACGGGCGAAAAAACCATCAAAGCCACCCGCCTGACGCTTCTGTCCAAAGCCATCCGCCCCATGCCGGAAAAATACCACGGCCTGCAGGATACCGAGGTGCGCTTCCGCAAACGCCATTTGGACTTAATCGCCAACGAAGACGTGAAAGATATTTTTATTAAACGCGCCAAAATCATTTCCTCCATCCGCAGAACGCTGGACGAAAAAGGATTTCTGGAAGTGGAAACCCCCATTTTAAACCCGGATTCCGGCGGCGCCATCGCGCGGCCGTTTGAAACGTTCCACAACGCGTTAAAAATGCCGCTTTTTATGCGTATTGCGCTGGAACTGTACCACAAACGCTTAATCATCGGCGGGATGGATCGGATTTATGAAATCGGGCATATGTTCCGCAACGAAGGCATTGACACGACCCACAACCCCGAATTTACGATGATGGAACTCTATCAGGCGTACGGGGACGTGAATACCATGGCCGATTTGTTTGACGAAATTTTGGGCAACGCCGCCAAAGCCATCGGCGTGGAAAAAGTGCAGTTCCGCGGGTACGAAGTGGACCTGCGCCCGCCCTACAAACGCCTCTACATTCCCGAAGCGTGGAAAGAAAAATTCGGGCGCGACATCCACGAAGTGTTAGACGGCCGCAAATTTAACCGCGCCAAACTGGAAGAAGTGGCCAAAGAGCAGGGCGTAAAATTCGGCAAGGACGATTCGGACTCCGCCATCTTTGACGAACTGTTTGAAGGCAAACTGCTGGCGGAGTACCACAACCCCGTCATCGCGCTGGACTACCCGACGGCCGTGAGCCCCTTCTCCAAAACCAAACCCGGCGACCCGGAACTGGTGGAACGCTTTGAAGTGTTCGTCAACGGGCAGGAACTCGGCAACGCGTATACCGAGCTGAACGACCCGGCGGACCAGCTGGCGCGCCTGAAAGACCAGGCCGCCCAAAAAGCCGAAGCCAAAGGCGAGGACGCCGAAAACGCCGACATCCTGGACGCCGATTATATTGAAGCCATGGAAAGCGGCATGCCCCCCACGGGCGGCATGGGCATCGGCATTGACCGCATTATTATGATGCTGACCGGGCAGGATTCCATCCGCGAAATCATCCTGTTCCCGACGCTTAAAAAACTGGAAGAAAAAGAAGCTCCCGCGGCCAAATAACGCGGGCGCGCTTCCGGCTCTAGATATCAAACGGCCCCGGTAATCTCCGGGGCCGTTTTATAATTCATTATCTACATACGTCCAACCAGAACTCTCTAACATCCGGCACATATATCGTCCGATTTCTGTTAATTGTGTGACACAAGTTCGCTGCCAATCTGAATTTGCTTCTTTGTAAATTGTTAAATCGTATCTCATTGTTTCGCTTTGCCGTTCAATGGTAATAAATACAGAATCGCGTAAGCGAATATCTAAATATCCCCAATTTTTTGTATAAAAAGAGGCATAAGCATCATCCCATTCCCCACCTGTCAAATCTATAGAAGCAAAGTCTTTATAGTCAACATATGTTCGACGGGGCCACCCATTTTGCATGAGATATAAGTCAATTTGTTGTTCAATTACTTTAATAGTTCTCAACGCTTCAGTTATCCGGCTTTTTTCCACCGCTTTCTCATACTGCGGCAGGGCAACAGCCGACAATATACCTATAATTAAAACCACCACCAACAGCTCTATAAGCGTAAATCCGAGACTTTTTTGCACGGGATATATCCCCCTATTTATATAAGTTGATATTCCCAATTTATCAAAAAAAAAAAACGCGTCAAGGCCCCTTCCAGGGGGTGGCTTTCTATGCGGGTACATCCGACTAGTGGAGCCACACTGTTTAAACAATGTTGCCAAGCACCGTAAAGTCTGCACGGCCGGCAAGGCCCCGCCAAACACACGTCTTTTAAGACAAGTTTCCCTATATAAAGTAAAATATAACTACCTATGAAATTTGAACGATTTATTGCCGTGCGCTACCTCACCCGCCGCCAGGGACTGTTTGCGTTTATCACCACGCTTATCGGTGTGGCGGGCGTAAGCGTGGGCGTGGCCGCGCTGATTACCACCTTATCCGTTATGAACGGCTTTCAAACCGATATTAAAGACAGAGTCATCGGCGCGCAAAGCCATATTTTAATTTTTGGCCGGATGAACGAAGCCACCTACAAGAAAAATATAGAAGCCGTTGAACGGCTCCCGCTGGTGGAAGCCGCCGCGCCGCATATTTACGGCCAGGGCATCATCACCTACGCGGGGCAGAGTTTAGGGCTTATCGTACGCGGGCTGGACCCGGAACAGGAGCGAAAAATCAACACGCTGGCCGATTCGGTGATTGAAGGCTCTTTCACGCCGGACTGGGAACAGGACGCGCCGCCGCCTTTAGTGCTGGGCAGCGAGCTGGCCGCCAATATGGGGGCGGACGTCGGGGACGATGTGGTGCTTATTTCCCCGCAGTCCATTTCCACCTCGGCCGGGATGTTCCCCAAAATGAAAAAATTCCGCATCAGCGGCCTTTTGCGCACCGGATATTATGAGTTTGACAACACAATCGCCTACACCACCCTCAGCCACGCAAGCGATTTTTTGGGCCTCAAACAAGGCACCACGGGTATCGCCGTAAAACTGCATAACATCAACAACGCCGAAAAAGCCGCCGAACAAATCCGCGACGTTATCGGCCGCGGCTACTCGGTCCGCACGTTTGCACAGCTTAACAGCACGCTCTACGCGGCGTTAAAACTGGAAAAAACGATGATGTTTATCATCCTGTTTTTAATTATCGGCGTGGCGTCGCTCAACATTGCGGGCAATTTGATTTTGCTCGGCACCGAAAAACTGCGCGACATCGGCATCATGCGCGCCATGGGCGCCAGCCCGCAGATGATACGCAAAGTGTTTATGTGGGAAGCCATGGTCATCGCCGCGTTGGGCATTGTGCTGGGGCTTTTGCTGGCATTCCTGCTGTGCTGGATTATCGCCACGTTTAACATCGTGGAACTCCCCGGCGATATTTACTATTTAACCAAGGTCCCCGTGCGCATACAGCTGGGGGATGTATTGGCCGTAGTGGGCGGAAGCTGCCTGATTTGCTTTGCGGCGGGGCTGTACCCCGCGGTGAAAGCTTCGCGCGTGCACCCCACGGACGCCATACGGTACGGATGATATGATTGAACTTGAACATTTAACCAAAATTTACGGCCAGGGCGAAGAAAACCTGTGCGTGCTGGAAGACGTAACGCTTACCGTCAAACGCGGTAAATTCACCGTACTGCTGGGCCCCAGCGGCTCGGGCAAAAGCACGCTGCTTAATTTAATCGCCATGCTGGACAAACCCACCTCCGGCGTCATCCGCGTGGACGGGCAGAACATCACCGCGCTCAGAAGTGAGTCCGCGCGTTCGGCCCTGCGGCTTAAAAAAATGGGTTTCGTGTTTCAGTTTGACGGCCTGCTGCCGGAATTTTCGCTTCTGGAAAACGTGGATATGCCGGCCCTGATGCGCGGCAAGCCCAACCCCGCCAAAGCCCAGAAACTTTTGGAAAATTTAGGGCTGGGAAGCATCAGCCACAAACTGCCCGCGGATCTTTCGGGCGGCGAAAAACAGCGCGCCAGCATTGCGCGCGCGCTTCGCAACGAGCCCGCCCTTCTGCTGGCAGACGAACCCACCGGCAATTTAGACGCGGCGCGCAAACAGCAGGTATTTGAAGATTTCGCCCGGATGAGCCGGGAAAAGGGCCTCACCGTGCTGATGGTTACGCACGACGTACACGCCGCCGATTACGCGGACGGCGTATACACCCTTGAAAACAAAAAACTGGTTAAAACCAAATGAAAAAAATCCTCGCGTTTCTGCTTCTCCTCCCGGTCTTATGCTGCGGCCTGCAGGCTGGAACAGAGGAAGAGGCCGCGGCCGAAATGGAACGCCTCCAGCAGAAATACGAACGAAAGACGTTTAAACAGGTGCGGGCGGAAGTAAAGGCCGGATATACCGAATCAGCAGCGGACCTGGCGGATTTGTATTACCGGGGCTGCGGCACCAAGAAAAACTATAAGAAGGCGTATAAGTATTATAAAAAAGCCGCCGCACACGGAGACGACTACGCCGCCTACGCCCAGGCGTTTATGCTGATGCACGGCCAGGGCGTCAAACAAAACCGCCAGGCGGCTTTTAACAGGCTCTATATCCTGGCGGATGACGGTGTCGCGTTTGCGGCGTTTGAGCTTTCCCGCGCCTACCAAAACGGCAGCGGCTGTGAGAAAAACCCGCAGCAGGCGCGCCGCTGGCTGCGCTTCGCGGCGGACCGGCACGTGCCGCGCGCAATGCTGGAGCTGGGCACACAGCTACTGGACGAAAACCCGGAAGAAGGGTTCAAACTGATTAAAGAAGCCGCCGATTTGGAATCCCGCCGCGCCCAATACCTGGCCGCGCGCTGTTACCAAGACGGAACGGGCACGTATCAGCGGCCGCGCCTCGCATTTGAATATATGCTGCGCGCCGCCAAACAGAAGTACCGCCCGGCCCAGTGGCAGATTGCCCAATGGTACGCCCAGGGATACGGCACGGAGCAAAGCGATTACCAGGCCTTCCGCTGGACCCGGCTGGCCGCCATAAACGGCCTGACGCAAGCCAAGCAAAGACTGTCGGAAATTTACGAAAAAGGAATCGGCGTTCCCGCCAGCCGCCGGCTGGCTAAAGAGTGGGCCCAAAAAGCCTTGGAGCCCGAAACACCGCCGGCCGAACAGGAGCTTTATTAATGGAAATTATTGAAACACGCACCGGGTTTGCCATCATTTTTGTGCTGGCTATTGCGCTTTTTTTCCTGCGCAAGTATATGCACAACCCGTTCAAACAGACGCTTCTTAAAGCCTCGCAGGGGGACCCGCAGGCCCAATACGAAATGGGCCGCCTGTATTACCGAGGCAAGCACGTACAGCAGGATTACGTACAGGCATTTAACTGGTTTGACACCGCCGCCAAAAACGGCCATGTGCGCGCCATGACCGCGCTGGCCGGCCTGTATAACGCCGGGCACGGGTGCGAGCAAAGCCCCGCCAAAACATTCCGCTGGTATCAGGCCGCCGCCGAACAGGGGGATTTTGAAGCCCGCGTGAATTTGGCCGTATGCTACGTAAACGGCATAGGCGTGGAGAAAAACGAAGCCAAAGGTTTTGAAGTGATGAAAGCCGCCGCCGACGACAAAAGCCCCATCGCCCAAACCCTCACCGCCGATATGTACGAACGCGGCGTAGGCGTGGAGAAAAACGACAAGCAGGCCCTGCAGTATTATTTTCTGGCTTCCAAACAAGGCGAGCCGATGGCCAAGCGCAAAATTAAAGAACTGCAGCAGGCGGTGATGAAACGCCGGTAAGATTTGTTGTGTACAGACCAAAAGGCCGCCCGATAATCCGGCGGCCTTTTTTATTAGAAAAAACAACGCTTGTCCTATCTTCAGAGCGCAATTTTAAGCTTACGCGCCAGCGCACGCAGAATGTCCTTCTTTTTTGCGTCCTCTCCCAAGGCTTTTAAGCCGAAGAACACAAACTCCTGCGCTTTGACCGTATCCGGCTCAAAGCCGAAGATGTCGGCGTAGTTTAAAAACTCCACCAGTTTCAGCGCGCACGCTTTATCGGACGGATTGCGCGCAAACGCAAACGCCAGCAGGGTGAGCTTTTCGGTTACCGCGTCCCGCACCGGGCCTTTGGATACGTCTAACCCCAGCGTTTTCACGTCTTCCATCAGCTCTTCCACGGCGTTCACGTCCACGTCCGCCGCGCGGAACTCGGCCTTCAGGTCGGCGGTCAGCACAAATTCCGCCGCCGTCAGAAACGGTTTGGGAACGGGCGCGCCGATTAACTGCAACCCGCGCACCACGGGATACTGCGCTTCAAACACTTCCGTAAACTTTTTATCCGTTTCTTCGTCCATTTTCCGCAGCACCAAATCCACCACTTTGCGCCGCACGTCCTGAAACATGGACACCAGCGGATAATTCTTTTCAAACGCCTGGCGGATAAACGAAGCGCATTCGTCGTACTTGCCGGCGGCAAACAGCTCTTCCAGCCTGGCAAACACGGCGTTTTTATCCATCGTGCCTTCGGCTCCGGCGGCGCATAAAAACTCCGCCGCGCCGCGCTGAAAGACGGCAAAGTGCATCCGGCGTTCCAACAGCGTCGTTACGGATTTAAGGGTAATGTCCCCGTAGCTCAAGTGAAAACCCGGCGCCGTCAATTTTTTGGGCTCGTACGCAAGCACCTCGCATTCATAGGCCTTTTTGGGATTGACCGTTTCATCCGCCAGGAGCGACACCACGTGCTCCAGCGCGATTTTTTCAATCGGCATCGCCTGCGGCTTTACGTAACGCTCGTACACCGCCGCGCCGTTTTTAAGGTCTTTTAAATTGCTGGGCGCCAGCGCGAGCGCGTCCGTAAAGCCGGGCTCCAAATCCACGCCCGTAATCACGCGGTTCAGTTCAATCGCGCGCGCGGCGTACTGCATAATCTGCACGGTTTCAATGCCGCTTATTTCGTCAAAAAACCATCCGCAGCTGGTATACATCAGCATGGCGTTGCGCTGCATTTCCAACAGCATCAGCGCGGTCGGGCGGTCGTTCCAGGCCTTTTCCGTAGCGTGCTTGAGGAAGAACTTGTGCTGCGCGTCTAAAGAGCGGTCCAAAATCAAATCAATGTAATCGTTGCGCGCGTCCCAGGGGTTTTTAAAATACTGTGCGCCGACGGATTCAAAGGTTTTAATCATTTCGTCGCGCACGCCGTCCAGCGCGCTTCTTAACGGGCCGCGCCATTTTTGGTTCCAGCCGGGTTTCATGCCGGAATTGCACCCGCAGTCCGCCCGCCAGCGCTCCACGCCGTGAAAACAGCTCCACGAGGAATTTTCCACAATCTGCGCTTCGTACACCGGCGGATGTTTGGCTAAAAATTCGCCGTACACCGTCAGTTCCACGTCCGGCGTTTCTTCTACTTTTTTCAAGCAGTACGCCAGCGCCATTTCCGCAAATTTTTGGTGATGACCGTAGGTTTCGCCGTCGGTGGCGATGTTCATCAGCTGCGCCTCTTCCCCGGAGTTGTACGTGCTCAAGAGGCGCGAGGCAAACTTTTCGCCCGAAGAGAGCGTATCCGAAAACGCAATCCCCTGCGAAATCGGCCCGTCATAGAAAAACAACGCAATCTGTTTGCCGCTGGGCAAATTGCACAAATAGGCGCGCTTGGGGTCCACCCCCGCGCCGACTTCCTGCCATTTTTCTTCGCCTATTTTGCGCACCCGTTTGCACTGGCCGGGAGCCAAAATAACAAATTTCATCCCTTCGTCCGCCAACACTTCCAGCGTTTCGGTATTGCAGGCGGTTTCCGCCAGCCACAAAGCCTCAGGTTTGCGGCCAAAGCGTTTTTCAAAATCGCGTATGCCCCACTTTACCTGGGTTACTTTGTCGCGCGCGTTGGCAAGCGGCAAAATCATATGGTTGTACGCCTGCGCAATCGCGCCGCCGTGCCCGCCGAAACGCCCGCGGCTGACGCGATCCGCCTCCAGCACGGCCTGATATACCTCGGGCTCCCGCTTTTCCATCCAGGACAAAAGCGTCGGCCCGAAGTTAAAGCTGATGCGGGCGTAATTGCTCGCCAAATCAATTAAATCTTTATTTCCGTCCAGCACGCGCGCCAAGGCGTTGGGCGAATAACATTCCGCCGAGATGCGGCTGTTCCAATCGTGGAACGGGAAAGCGCTGTCCTGGATTTCAATTTCTTCCAGCCAGGCGTTCTCGCGCGGGGGCTGGTAAAAATGACCGTGTATGCAAAGATATTTCATATATATATTTTACAGCAATTAATGCTAAAATATGCACAACAGCGTTTTTCCGTCTGAAAAGGGCTTGACTGCGGCGAAAGAACGGCTATACTATAAACAGAACCATCCAAAACGGCACTACCAAAAGGGGCTCACTATGAAAAAAACATTTATTCTGGACACCAACGTGCTTCTGCACGACGTAAACTGTCTGCACGCCTTTGAGGATAACGACATTATCATCCCCATGGCCGTAATTGAGGAACTGGACGCGTTTAAAAGCGAAGGCGACACCCGCGGCAAAAACGCCCGCATGGTTTCGCGCACGCTGGACGAAATGCGCAAACAGGGGCGCCTGAACGAAGGGGTAAAGCTGGCCAAGGGCGGCATCCTTAAAATTGAGCTGGACAAACCCAACGTGCTCCCGCAGTCCCTGGCATTTAACAAGGCGGACAATTCCATCCTGAACATCGCCTATACGCTGAGCAAAAAAGAAGGTTCGTATAAAAAGAACGCCGCGCCCGTCATCGTCGTTACCAAAGACATTAATATGCGTCTGAAAGCCGAAGCCCTGGGCCTGGCGGCGCAGGATTACACCACCGACAAAGTAAACGTGGACGAACTCTATACCGGGGTGGCGGAAATGGAAGTGCCGTCCGAACAGATTGACGCGTTCTACCGCGACAAAAAACTCGCCGTGGACCCGGCGCTTTATTTCCCGAATGAATTTATCATCTTAAAATCGGCCGACGGCAGCAAAAAATCGGCCATCGGGCGCGTAGCCAACAACGGCGAATTCGTGCTCCGGCCGCTGGCCCAGCAGGAGCCGACGGCGTGGGGCATTAAACCGCTTAACAAAGAACAGCGCTTTGCCATGGAACTGCTTTTAGACGACAGCCTGGATATCGTTACCCTCGTCGGCACCGCCGGCACGGGCAAAACGCTTATCACCCTGGCCACCGGCCTCCAGCGCACCATGGACGAAAACGCCTACCGCCGCCTGGTGGTCTGCCGCTCCATCGTCCCCGTAGGCAAAGACCTGGGCTTCCTGCCCGGCACCAAAGAAGAAAAGCTGGAAGCCTGGATGGGCGCCATTTACGACAACCTCGCTTTCCTCGCCGACCGCAAAAACCCGGACGAAGGCGAAGAAAAAGCCCATTACCTTCTGGACAGCGGCAAAATTGAAATCGCTTCCGTTACCCATATGCGCGGCCGCTCGCTGCCGGGCCAGTATATGATTGTGGACGACGCGCAAAACCTCACCCCGCACGAGATGAAAACCATCCTCACCCGCGCGGGCGAAGGCACCAAAGTGGTCGTAACGGGCGACCCGTACCAAATTGACACCCCGTACCTGGACGTGGAATCCAACGGGCTGACCTATTTGGTGGACCGCTTAAAAGGCCAAAAGAGCCACGGGCACATCACGTTTACCAAAACGGAACGCAGCCGCCTGGCGGATTTGGCTTCTAAACTGCTGTAACAAAACCGCCGCTTTAAAAGGGCCTACCCGTTGGGTGGGCCCTTTTGCCCTGATAAAATAGGACTTTTGGCCTCTGGAAAAACGGAGCAAAAGCGGTACAATATATAAAGAAGTGCGCCATTTAATTATTTAAGGAGAAAGTTCCCATGCAATCGTTTCTGTGCCGCCTGTTAGTATTGGTATTCACCTTCAACTGTATCGCACCGGCGCCCGGCGTGTGGGCCCAGTCCGCCCCGCGCAGAACCGGCATTCCCCCCGCGCGTCCTTCCTCCGAGGAGCTGCAAAACCGCGTCAACGAACAAGTGGAGCAGCAGATGGAAGAGAGCCTGACGGCGGCCGTGGAAGCGTTTGAAAAGGCCGAAGGCACCCAGGACCTGACCAACGCCATCGTGCGTCTGCACGGCGTAATGGACGCCAAATACGCCCGGGAACAGCAAATCAAACGCCAGCAGGAAGAACAACAGCGCCGCGAAGAAGAACGGAAGAACCGCTACGTGGCTCCGGCCAGTTCCACCTATGTGGCGCCGCGCATTGACCCGAATTTGATAGCCCCCAAAAAACTCACGCAGAACGAAGTGCTCACGCGCCTGGCGAAAGACGAGCTGTTAATTACGGATATGATTGATTACATTGATCCGTTTGACCCGGCGCAGAGCTCGCTGCTGAACACGGTATACGCCAGCGAGGTGTTAGGCAACTCCATTGACGCGTTTTTACAACAGCCCGACGACGCCACGATTGCCGAGCTGAACGCTATTATCCCGATGGCGCAGCTGCGCGTGCTGTACCGTTTGAACAAACTGCTTCCCCAGTCCGTTTCCAGCACGGAGCATATTATGGCGGTCGGCTCCCTGCGCATCACGCTGTGGAAACTGCACACCTATTTCACGAAGACCGGCCAGGAAGACCCGCTTTTGCAGGCCGCCCAGCTGATTGCCGGCGAAGCAAGCGCCGAGCAGAAATATCAAGAAGATTTCAAAAGATACCAGCGGGAATCCCAAAAGGTCAAGCAGTATAACCGCCAGGTCCGGCAGCAGGCCTCCTCAACAGTACTCCGGGACGGTCCGCGCACTATATACTTTGAGCAGCCTTTGCCTGCCAAGCCGAAAAAGCCCCAATTTCCCAAGCATTCTTCCCTGCTCACGTCGCTCACGCCTGATGTGTATGCGAAAATAAACGCCCAGTTTTTACAGGAACTGAACACGTTAAAAGCCGCCAATCCCGAAGAAGGCGATAAAGAATACCAGCTGCTTCTGGCCCTGGCCGACTACGCTACCGTATACGCCATGCTGACAAGCCCCAACCGGGTGAAAGAAATCGTCAAACTCTTTGACGGCAAAATCAACCGTAACCTGCGTGGAAATGTAAAACCTGGCGGCGATTTTAAAACGCAGTACAGCGCGGTGCTTAACGCCATTTTTACGGCCGTATTTGAAAGCGTCCGATACGCCGACGCCGCTTCTTCCGCGTGGCAGGATACGCTTAATATGCTGACGGAGTTTTCCGATCCGGAACAATACGCCATTCCCTCGCGTATTTTTGCCCTGGAAACGGCCAGCCTGATGTTCCACTCTTCCAATACCTGCGCCTTTTCCGGAGATAACGCCATAAAAGACTTTAATGACCCCCGATTCGGTACGGGGCCCGTAGGCGGCGGGCGGTATTTCATATGCAATACCGGCTCCAAAGACGACCAGCTGCGCGCCTTGTTTGCGAGGCGTACGGTGGATATTTATGCCCCGCTGACCTATACGCATTACCTGGCGATAGAAGACTACGGACTGGATTCCAAACAAATGCAGATGCTGGCCGATAAACTCGCCTACATTTACAACGGCTTTGCCAATGACGCTTTAAAGTGGGATACTTCCCGCAGCCGTGACAAACGGAGTTATGTGCTGCACCGAGCGGAAGACGGCGGATCGTTAATTTTAAACGGCCCCACTTCCGTCCCGGGTCTGGACCCGCTCGGCCAAGGGCACTTATTTGAACAGCCTAATGGCAAATTAAAAGAAATCAGCGGGTTTGGGCGCGATTCGGAAGGCCGCTGGGTTGAGATGAATTTGCAAAACGGCATCAACGCCAAAAAGCGCGATGACGAATACGGTATGCAATTTGCTCTGTTTGTAGGCAATGCGATTTTCTGGGTCTACGGCGGAGAGGTATTCTCCCTGATCGGCACGGCGTACCGCACCACCAAAGGCGCGATGATGGTATTGCCCAAAGCCATTAAAGCCGCTTCCGCGGCCCAAAAAGGCCACCGGACCCTGGCATTTACCGTAAATATCCAAAAAGGCGTACGCTACGCCAATACGATGCATAAACTGAATAAAGCGGGCGTAACCGTATTGGCCGAAACCACCGGCACCCGGATGGTTACCCGCCCCGTGGCCGCACAGCCGGCTGCGGCGGGGACCAAACTGCTGCCCGGAGCCGCGGGCAAACCCGGTAAAGTGGCCATGGAAACGGTGGAAGAAACCTTCACCCAAACCAGGCCTATCCGCTCTATGTCCGGGCTTAGAAACCCGAATTTAACCAACGTGACGTTCAGCCAGCCGCTGCCCGGGTTTACCACCCAGCTGGGCACGGTAAATCCCGCCGCCAGAGAAATGCTCAAAGGCGGTATCCGCAATTACGACCAGTGGAGAAGACTCAGCCGCAGCTTAATCGGTGCGGACGGAAAATCTTTCCAGCTGGCCAACCTTACCGGGGCGGAAATCAGCGCGCTTAGAACCGAAGCCCAGCTGATGATGGCCACCCGCCAAGCCGCCCAAGACGGCGCGTTTGACCTGTGGCTCCCGCTTGCCCCCAAAGGCTCGCCGATTAACGCCGCGGGAGAGTGGTACAATATGCGCTTTGGTGTTCCGCAGAATATGACGCTGGCTCCTTCGGCCGAAGGGCTGGTGGGCGCCATTTCGGAAAGAATCCCCCTGCGCGCGCATAGCATCGGCAAAGGCAGCTACCTCAATCTGCCCACCAATCCGATGGACTTTTCCACCACGCTGGGCTTGCCCAGCATGCAGAGCATGCAGGAGTGGATTCCTTCGCTGACCAAACATTTAATGGAAACCAAACAGTTCTCCGTATTGGGCGAATATGCGCTTAAAAATACGCGCTTCTGGTCCGGATTTAACCAGAACCTTAAATTCTTCGGCGCATGGGCGGGATTGGATATGGCCACCTATCCTTTTATGCAAAGCTGGATTATAGACACCGCCGCCGCCGACCAGAACGCGGAAATGAAAAAGCACGGAGACGCGTTTGACCCGGCAAAACTGGCAGAAGACCAGGCCGCGCAGGAAGAGCAGGAGCGCGAAATCATCGCGGCGGGAGGCACCGTCAACAATGCCCAGCTGAGCACCTACAACGACGTGGTTTCCACGCAAAATACCTCCTCCGAGGGCGCGTTAGTCGTGTTCCCGATTCTGGCCGGCCGCCACAGCCTGGGCAACTTGTCCTTCGTATCCGACCAGGACAAGGCCGCCTTTGATATCTTTGCCCGGCGCATCCAGCTCAACCGCGCCATGCGTGAACAGGCCAAAGTGCGCAAAATAAAATACGAAGAAATGAAAAAACAGGCGGCGGAACAGCTGCGCACCATGTTTAAAGAACAAATCGCCGCGGACAAGACGATGTACGAGGAATACTTCCTCGCCGTCGGCGGCCCGGCGGCTAAAGCCAGAATCACGGCTCTGTTTAACGCTTACGAGGCCAAAGTGATGGCCGTGCTGGACGCTTCCGACTCGCCTGACGACCAGTACGAAAAAATAACCCAGGCGCAGCAGGAAATTGAACAGGCCCTGCAAAAAGAAATTGACGAAGCCAACCGGATGCAGGAACTGCTGATGGAACAGCAGCAGCAAACCATATCCGAGGAAGAATACAACCCCTGGGAAGGCTTCAACGCCGAAGAAGCATATTAATATGTAAAGGGTTCCCCCGGCGGGAACCCTTTTTATCGCTTACAAAAAACGCCCCCGGCTAAGCCGGGGGCGTTTTATACTGCTCAAATCCGCTTAGTGCAGGCCGCACTTGCAGACGTGGTCTTTCTCGTAGAGGTGCAGGCTTTCCGCTTCCTGCGGGCGGTACTCGCTGGTGCGGCGGATAAGCTCGTCAAAATCAATGGTTTTAGACGGAAACATCGGCCCTTCCACGCACGCGAAACGCACTTTTCCGTCCACCGTTACGCGGCAGCAGCCGCACATGCCGGTGCCGTCTAACATAATGGGGTTTAAGCTGGCGTAAGGTTCCATGCCCAGCTTGTCCATCAGGCGCGAGGTAAACTTCATCATCGGAATCGGCCCGATGATAAAACCCGCGTTGATTTTTTCGCCTTCGTCGTGCAATTTTTGCAAAGCGTCCGTTACCATGCCTTTCATGCCGAAGCTGCCGTCGTCGGTGGTGCTGACGGTTTTGTCGCACAGGGCGGACATTTCCGGCTCCAGAATAAGCAAATCTTTGGTGCGCGCCCCCAGCACGGCAATCACGCGGTTGCCGGCTTCTTTCATCGCGCGCGCAATCGGATACACTTCGGCAATGCCTACGCCGCCGCCCACCACGGCCACGGTGCCGTAGTTTTTAACGTCCACGGGCGTACCCAGCGGGCCGGCTACGTTTAAAAATTTCTCCCCCTGTTTAAACGAATTAAACATAGAGGTGGATTTGCCGATGGCCTGGATAATGACCGTAATGGTGCCCTTTTCTTTATCCCAATCCACCAGCGTAACGGGAATGCGCTCGCCGCCTTCGCGCCCGCGCAGAATAACAAACTGTCCGGCTTTGGCGGACTGGGCGATAAGCGGTTTATAGACGACAAATTTCACGACCACATCGCTTAAATTTTCTTTTACTAAAATGGTATTTTCTTCCATACTTATTTGTCCCCCTTGAGGTAAGCGTTAATGCGCCCGGCGGCTTCAATGCCGTCCTTCATCGCGAGCAGCACCGTCGCGCCGCCGCGGATGATATCCCCTCCGGCGTAAACGCCCGGCATAGAGGTTTTGCCCGCTTCGTCCAGCTCCAATACGCCGCGCTCGGTGGTTTTGAGCTCCGGCGTGGTTTTGGCGATAATGGGGTTGGGCTTCTGGCCGATGGCCACGATAATGGTGTCCACGGGCATTACAAATTCCGACCCCGGGATTTCCACGGGCCTTCTGCGGCCCCGTTCGTCCGGCGCGCCCAGCTCGTTGCGGGTGCATTTTAAGCCGGATACACGCCCTTTTTCGTCCGCCATAATTTCTTTAGGCGTAACGAGGTATTCAAACTGCACGCCTTCTTCTTTGGCGTGTTCCACTTCCGCGGCGCGGGCGGGCATTTCGGCCGCGCTTCTGCGGTAAGCGATGGTCACCGTGTCCGGCCCCAGGCGCATGGCACAGCGGGCCGCGTCCATCGCGCTGTTGCCGCCGCCCAGCACGGCTACGCGTCTGCCCACCTGAATGGGCGTATCCGTCGCCGGGAACTTATAGGCCTGCATCAGGTTTACGCGGGTTAAAAATTCATTGGCGCTGTAAACGCCCACGGCGTTTTCGCCGGGGATGCCCGTCATCGTCGGCAAACCGGCTCCGCTTCCAACGTATACCGCGTCAAACTCTTTCAGCAAATCTCCAATTTTTTCCGTCGCGCCCACCAGTACGTCGGTTACGAATTTAACGCCCATGGCTTTGACGGTTTCAATCTCGTGGTCAATCACTTCGCGCGGCAGGCGGAACGACGGAATCCCGTAACGCAGTACGCCGCCGAACGCGTGCAGGGCTTCAAAAACGGTCACTTCGTGGCCGGCGCGGGCCAGCTCGGCCGCCGCCGCGATGGACGAAGGACCCGAACCGATGCACGCCACTTTTTTGCCCGTGGGCGCAGCCGTCTGCGGCGCTTTTAACAGGCCTTCTTTGCGCGCGGTATCGGCCACATAGCGCTCCAGCATACCCACGTTAACCGAGCCGAAACGGTCTTTCAAAATACAGTTGCCTTCGCAGTGTTTTTCCTGCGGGCAGACGCGGCCGCAAATGGCGGGAAGCAGGCTGGTTTCCATAATTTTGCTGGCGGCGTCGCCTACTTTGCCGTCTTTCAACAGCGCGATAAACGCCGGGATTTGCACCCCCACCGGGCAGTTGGCCTGGCAGCGGGCGTTTTTGCAGTTTAAGCAGCGGTCGGCTTCGGCCAATGCTTCTTCTTTGGTAAAAATCTGGGCCACTTCATCAAAGTTGCGCTTGCGCGTTTCGGGGGCCTGCTGTTTCCCGTTTTGGCGGGGTGCGGACGGATTTGGCATATAATCACCTCTAACTAGTTCAAAATAAACCAAGCAAAAAAAGCGTTTTACCGCTATACTATCTGATAGGAGCGGATGTTCCTAGTATTTGTTGTACAATATATATAACATTATAGCAAAGCAAAAGGAGGGGGAGATTATGTGCCATAAATGTGAATGTGCCGGAAAAGGCTTGGCCGCGTTCTTGTTGGGAGCGGTGGTAGGCGCGGCGGCGGGCGTGTTGTTTGCGCCGGCCAAAGGCGAAACCACCCGCCGCAAAATCAAACGCTGGGCCGATGACGAGTACGAAGATAAAAAAGAATACATCATGGAGCACGCGGGCGAACTGAAAGACAAAATTAAAGAACACGCTTCCGACCTGCGCCATAAACTGGCCGAGCACGCAAGCGACGCGCGCGAACGCCTGGAAGAAGGCAAAGAAAAAGCGGTGAAAGAATTTAACCGCCGCAAAGAAGAAATTGCCTCCAGACTTAAAAAAGACGAAGAATAAATTTCTCCGTTATTAAAAACCGCCCCGGGCCTCGGCCCGGAGCGGTTTTTTTACGTCGGCGGTTATACATCATTATTTTTTAAAGCAGGATTCCGCCATAGAAAACGCGTCCCGGATGTCCATCGGCTCGGGCCCCACGGCCACTTTGCTGATAAACATTTCGTGGTTGGAAACCGCGTGGATAATCTCGTCCAGCAGGAAACCTTTGTCGGCCTCGCGCTCCACCGCGTCCACCACGGACGCCGCGTCTTTGGGCGCCAAAATATTTTCCACGCCGGAGTGCAGCATTTTAACGGCGCTGGCGTCTTCGTAGCGTACGCGCCCTTTAAACAGCGGGAAACTCACCACGCAGCCTTTGTAGTTCAGGCGTTTTTTGAGAAGCCCCTTAATCATTTTGTCCGACAGCATGGCCTGGTTGTCGTTGTCTATATTCGGGAAAATCATATCGGAAGGCATAATGGCGTCCGCCCGGCGGAAAATATGTTTGTACGGCACAAATTCCGCGTCTTCCATCTGCGCAAGCGTTTTGAGCACGCCCGACACGCCGGGAAAATACTTAATGCAGTTCAGCGCGCCGCCGTTGGATAAGCCGGCGATAAAATCCCCCGCCAAATGCGTAACGGACAGCGGCACATCCCCAAACGCCGGGGCCGCGTATCCCAAATCCACCACCGGGGCGAGCACCCAGTCCAGCCCCATGCTGCGCGCCATGCGCGCAAGCAGATTGCCTTTGCGATAAGCGCCGTCCTGCGGCAGCGGACAGTTTTTTAAAGAACTGTTGGAAGGAAGGGCGGGCGCGTCGGTAACGATTTCGCTTAAATCTTCGTCAATATCGGCGCAGAAAAGCAGCCGGCCGTAGGGCGAGGCCTCGGTCATGCGCCGGGTAAAATCGCGCGTTTCTTCGGCGGTGCCGCCGTAGACGCAAAATCCGCCCACGCCGCGGCGCGCCAAATCCTGCGCTTCCTGCAGGCTGCTTTCTCCAAACCAAAAACCGGGAAAAACAATGCGAGCTGGTTTCATTGCAAGCCTCCTGGGAGCCCGTCAAAAGCTCCTAGTCCGCCCCGAGTACCGAAGGCACAAGCGATTCTTCGGTGGAGGACGGGGCAATTAACAGTCCCTGCGTGTCGGTCGGCGCATCCGGCAGAATAAGCGGAGCGTCGGGCAGCACTTCGGGTTTATGCGGCGTTTTGAGCCATTGAATCACCGCCGGGCGCAGATATTTGTCCAACATATCGTGCGAAGTTAAATCATACGCGGTCAGGAAAGTCACTTTCCCCTCCCCCGCGCTTAAAAAGGCCACGTTGCGGATAACGCTGGCTTCCAAAAAGCTTTTTTTGTCGGCGGCGCCGGCGGCGATGAGCACGTCGCCCTTGTACAGACGCATGGCCGGGATGGAAAGAACGTCGCGGTTATTGGTGGTGGGGCTGATAAGCGCCAGCGCCGATACGTCCGGCGAAAAGCTCATGCTTTTTGCGGCCACATTGGCCCCCAGGCCCGCGCCCAGCACGACGGTATCTTCGGCCGAAACGCCTTTTTTCCGCAAAAACGAAACGGCGGCGTCCACGTCGCGCGTCATTTTATTGTACTGGTTGTCCACGCCTTCTTTGGCAAACGTATAAGCCAGGCCCTGGCCGGTGCTCTGGCCGTGGCCGCGCAGGTCTACGGCCAAGTACCCGAAGCCTTCGCGCGCCAGGTCCGATTTAAAAGTGGAAAATTCTTCTTTGTTTTTGCCCAAATCGTGCAGCAAAACAACCGTTTTCTTCCCGGAGTCGGCGGGGAGGTAAAGCGCGGCGAGCGCCCACCCGTCCTGCGTGGAAAGCGAAACGGATTGTTCTTTCTGCACCGCGCCGGAAAGCGGCGTTAAACAGCACGCCAAAACAAAGCAAACCGGCGCGGCGGTTTTTAATAAACGGCCAAACATTTAGCGGTCCAAAACCTCTTCGGGTTTAAACCAGAGCGCAATTTCTTTTTCCGCATCTTCCGGCGAGCCGGAAGCGTGCACGCAGTTTTGCATCACGTCGCCGATAAAACGCCCGAAGCTGCCGCGGATGGTCCACGGGGCGGCTTTTTCCGGGTTGGTGCTGCCGATTTCCTGGCGCACTTTGGCGATGGCGTTTTCACCCTGGAAAACGAACGCGTAAATTTTGTGGTTGGGCACATTGTTAAATTCACCCATCATATACTGGATGACTTCTTCCAGGAAGGGCTTGCCTTCCAGGTTTTTGTAGTGTGCGCGCGCCAACTCTTCGGTCAGCGAAACCACTTTGGCCCCGGTCATTTGCAGGCCGAGGTGATCCAACCGGTCCAAAATCAGACCGCTGATGCGTTTTTCAATGGCATCAGGCTTAATAAGAACGAGCGTTCTTTCCATATATCTCATATGTAAACATTATACCAATCTTAAAAACCCTGTCAACGGTTTTACGAACGCGAAGGATTTTGCCCAATACAGGGGATACATTAGGTATAATAAATAATAACGGAGAAGATTTATGGCCCAAGACAAACCCATCAAATTCGGCGTCATCGGCGCCGGCAAAATCGGAACTTTCCACACCCGCACCCTGGCTAAAATGCAAGGGGTAACGCTGGTGGGCGTGTGCGACCCGGACTTAATGCGCGCGCAAAAACTCGCCTGGGAGCACAACTGCACCCCCTACTCCAAGCCCGAGGAACTCATCCCGCAGGTGGACGCGGTGATTGTGGCGGCGCCCACGCACCTGCACCATCAAATCGGCATGTACTGCCTGGAGCACGGCGTGCATACGCTGGTGGAAAAACCGATTGCCGTAACCATGGAAGAAGCGCGCGACTTAATCCAGGCCGCCAAACGCCACGGCCTGGTGCTGCAGGTGGGCCACGTGGAACGCTTTAACCCCGCCGTGGTGGAAGCCGTTAAATACATCAAAGACCCCCGTTTTATCACCATCAACCGCCAGGGCCCGTACGACGGGCGCATGGCCAACATCAGCGTCGTGTTGGATTTAATGATTCACGATATTGACTTGCTGTTTACCATCGTGCACAGCGAAGTCGCCAGCGTGGACGCGGTGGGGCTGAGCGTATTCTCCCCGCACGAAGACATCGCCAACGTGCGCATCCGTTTTGAAAACGGCACCGTGGCCGACGTTACCGCCAGCCGCGCCAGCTTTGAACGCGCGCGCTATATGCATTTGTTCCAGCCCAGCGGATACGTATCCGTGGATTTTATGAACGCCCGCGTAAAAACGTACCGCAAAGAAAAACCGGTGGTGGAATCTATGAACGATTTGACGGTAACGTACCCGAAAGTGGAAAAACAGCTGCCCATTACCGCCGAAATTCTGCACTTTGTTGACTGTATCAAAACCGCCAAAACCCCGGCGCCCAGCGGCGAAAAAGGCACCAAAGCGCTGGAGCTTGCCCTGCAAATCTGCGAAAAAATGGAATGCTTCAACATCCCCAAAACCGGGCATCTCCACACGCCCAAACCGCTGCAGGCCATCAGCACCGTGGCGCGCGCCGCGCAGGCCGTATTTGACGAAACCATCGGCCAGCTTAAAGGAGATGATAAATAATGTCCTCTTTCACGCCCATCACTAAAAATATTCTCGTCATCGCGGGCGACGTCTCCGGGGACATTCACGCCGCCGGGCTCATCCGCGCGTTAAAAGAGGCCGACCCGGACGTACGCGTTACCTCCGTGGGCGGCAAACAAATGCAGGCCGCCAGCGACGTTTTTTTATATGATCTCGCCAGCAAAGGCGCCAGCGGATTTGTGGAACCGCTTAAAAAAATGCCGCTGTGGATTAAGCTGATGAACCAAATCCGCGAGTATATGGAAACGCAGAACCCGGTGGCGCTTATCGTCGTGGATTTTTACGGCTTCAACCATCAGATTTTAGGCATGGCCAAGCACCGCCGCATTCCGGCTTACTATTATGTAACGCCACAAGTATGGGCCAGCCGCCAGTACCGCGCCAAACGCCTGGCCACGCTTACGAAAAAGATGTTCACCATCTATCCGTTTGAGCCGGAGTTCCACCAGAAATTCGGCGGCAACGCCGTTTTCCTGGGCAACCCGCTTTTAGACCAGCTGCCCGCGCCGAAGGACAAAAATTTTAATGTCCCCAATAATAAAGAATACGCGTGGAAACTGGGTATGCTGCCCGGCAGCCGCATAGGCGAAATCAAACGCCTGACCCCGGTTTTTTACCAGGCTTTTAAACAGGTGCTTAAAGAATTTCCCAATACGCAGGCGTATATGTTTTTATTGCCGGATGCCGACGAACAGACTTTCTTAAACCTCATCGGCGAAAAGCCGCACGCCAACTTCCGTCTGGTCAAAGACAAAAACTACGAGCTCCGCTCGCAGATGGATTTCCTGCTGGCCTGCTCCGGCACCGCCACGCTGGAAAACGCCCTGCTGGGCGTGCCGATGGTGGTGGCGTACAAGCTGTTCTGGCCGACGTACCAAATCGCCAAAATGGTGATTAAGGTGCCGTACATTTCGCTGGTCAACCTGCTTTCCAAAAAGCCGCTCGTTAAAGAACTGATTCAATACGACGCCACGCCGCGTTCCCTCGCGGCCGAAACGATGGCCATGTTCCAAAACCCGGCCAAGCTGGAAGCGATGCGCGGCGAACTGTTAAAACTGCGCGCTTCTTTGGGCGAGCCCGGCGTGGCCAAGCGCGCGGCGGCCGAAATTTTACGGGACCTTACACACGAGTAAAGCCTATGGCAGACGCCCCCGATTTGCAGACCTTGCTGCGCAAATTCAAGGAATATAACCCCAATCAGGACACCGCCCTGATTGAAAAAGCCTATCACTTCGCCGAGAAAGCGCACGAGAACCAAAAGCGCGAAAGCGGAGAGCCCTACTTTACGCACTGCCGCCACGTCGCCAGCATTCTGATGGACTTCAATCTGGATTCGGACACCATCTGCGCCGGCCTCCTGCACGACACGGTGGAAGACACTTCCGTCACGCTGGAAGATTTAAAGCGCGAATTTAACAAAGAAATCGCGCATATGGTGCAGGGCGTAACGAAAATCAGCGATTTGAAATTTTCCTCCACCGACGAGGAAACCGTGGAAAACTGGCGCAAAATGCTTATTGCGGTGGCCGAAGACGTACGCGTCATCCTCATCAAGCTGGCCGACCGCACCCATAATATGCGCACGATGGACGTGATGCCGCCGGACCGCCAAAAATTCAAAGCCTACGAAACCATCTCCCTCTACGCGCCGCTCGCGCAGCGCCTGGGAATGTTTACCATCAAAACAGATTTGGAAGATTTATCCTTTAAATACCTGCATCCGCAGGAATACAACAGCATTAAAGCGCAGGTGGAAGCCCGCACCGCCGACCGGCAGGCCGCGCTGGACGCATTTAAAAAACTGCTGGAGCCGGCCCTGCAGGCCGAACAGATGGACTTCCGCATTTTGGCGCGCGCCAAAAATTATTATTCCATTTACCGCAAGATGCAAAAGCACAACTGCGCGTTTTCCGAAATTCAGGATTCGCTGGGCGTGCGCATCATCACCAAAACCTTGCAGGACTGCTACCGCGCGCTGGGCCTGGTGCACAGCGTATTTAAACCCATCGCCGGCACGTTTACCGACTATATCGCCACCCCCAAAGCCAATATGTACCAAAGCATCCACACCACCGTGCTCGCGCCGACCGGGGACATTATAGAAATCCAAATCCGCACCGAAGATATGCACCGCACCTGCGAATACGGTATCGCGGCGCACTGGCGTTATAAAATGGGCAACGTCAAGCAGGACAAAAACTTTGACGAAAAAATCAACTGGATACGCCGCTGGATTGAGTGGCAGCAGGACCTGACCGCCCCGCGCGAATTTTTGGAAGGGTTTAAAACGGACGTGAACTTACAGCAGATTTTTGTGTTCACGCCGCGCGCGGACGTCAAATCCCTGCCGGAAGGTTCCACCCCGATAGATTTTGCCTACTCCATTCACACGGATATTGGCGACCATTACGTGGGAGCCAAAGTGAACAACCGCATGGTGCGTATGGACTACGCGTTTAAAACCGGCGACGTGTGCGAAATTATTACCCGCAAAAATGGCGAGCCCAAACGCGACTGGCTGGAATTTGCCAAAACCGCTGCGGCACGCAGCCACATTAAACGCTACTTAAGAGCCAAAGGAGTAGAGCTGTGAGCGAACCCCAACAGTTTTGCCCCAAATGCCATTCCCCCGTGGACCAGACCGACAATTACTGCCGCGCCTGCGGGCGCAGCCTCCAGCCCGGCACGGGTTTTTTATATTCGCATTCCGGCATTATTTTACTGGCGCTTGTACTCGGGCCGCTGGCGCTGCCGGTGGTGTGGACGTCTAAAATCATCGGCACCGCCGCCAAGTGGATATACACCGCACTGCTGCTTGCGATGGGCGTCTATCTCGCCGTCGCTTTCTACCGCGCTTACCTGCTTATTCAGGACGCCGCACAGCTGATGCTGGGCGGCGGATTCTGATTTTTGCCTTCCGGCCGGCGTCAGATTTTGTACAATATAGAGTACCCTTTTGAAATAAATTAAGGAGAAATGCATGACAGACGAAGAAGTAAAACACAACGTCAACAAACACGGACAACCCAAAGCGCTGTATATGCTCTTTATGGTTGAAATGTGGGAACGTTTCAACTATTACGGCATGCGCGCGCTGTTAGTGTTGTTTATGATCAGCAGCGTAATCGGCTTTTCCAAAGCAACTTCCAGCAGAATTTACGGCATGTTTACGGCGCTCGTATATTTGACTCCTGTCCTCGGCGGTTACTTGGCGGACCGTTACATCGGCAAACGCCACTCCATTACCATTGGCGCCGTTTTAATGGCTTTGGGTCAGTTTACCCTGGCTTCGTATGAAATCATCAACCCCATCGTGGCGTTGGCTACGGGGCTTACGCTGATTATTATCGGCAACGGTTTCTTTAAACCCAATATCTCCACCATCGTGGGCGAACTGTACGAACCTAACGACCCGCGCCGCGATTCGGGCTTTACCATTTTCTATATGGGTATTAACCTGGGTGCGTTCTTTGCACCGTTTATTTGCGGCTTTTTGGGCGAACCGACCGACCCCATGAACGCGCTGGAAGCCTATAAATGGAAATACGGTTTTATGGCCGCCGGCGGCGGTATGGTTATCGGGTTGATTTGGTATTTGGTATCCCAAAACAAATACCTGGGCCATATCGGCCTGCGCCCCGTCACCAAAGGGGCGGACTTGGAAAACGACGCCACGGAAAAAGCCCGCGCCGAAGAAGCCCAAAAACCCTTGACGCAGGAAGACCGCGACAAAATCAAAGCGATTTTCACCTTTGTATTTTTCGCCATTTTCTTCTTTGCGTTCTTTGAACAGGCCGGCTCTTCGTTAAACATCTTTGCCAAAGAGGCCACCAACCTTAATCCGGTGCTTCCGTTTCTCGGGCAGGTTACGCTTAAAGCCTCGTACTTCCAGGCCGTCAACCCCATTTTCGTACTGCTGTTTGCGCCGCTGTTTGCCAAACTGTGGATAAAACTGGGCAGCAAAGACCCGTCCATCCCCACTAAATTCGGCTGGGGTTTGTTCCTGCAGGGCGTCGGCTTTATCGCCATCGTAATCGGTGCGGCGTTATATACGTCCAACGGTCCGGTCAGCGCGATTTGGCTGATTTTAGTCTATATGTTCTGCACGATGGGCGAACTGTGCCTGTCCCCGGTGGGCCTGTCTATGGTTTCCAAACTGGCGCCGGCCAAATTTATGTCCCTGTTCATGGGCGTATGGCTGACGGCGAGCTTCTTTGGCAACCTGCTGGCCGGACAGCTGGCGAGCTACTACGAATCCTGGAGCCTGACCACGCTGTTCTCCGTTCCCGCGGTATGCTCTATTTTGTTCGGTATCATTATGTGGATTATGGCCGGCAAAATCAAACGCTGGATGCACGGCGTACACTAAGTTTTACTTGCTGCAAAAACCCCGCTCCAAGGAGCGGGGTTTTTTATGGCTTCCAAACCGTTACAGCAGAATGTAAGTGGCGCCTCCGCCCACCCATTCGCCGCCCATAGCCCGGCACAGGCGGTGCGCGCGTTCGGAACCGTCCGACGCTATGCATTCGCGCTGTCCGGCGGGTTTGCCGTTGGTATTGTTATCCAGCCAAACACGGTACGCATTCTTGATGGTTGCATTGGCGGAACCGTCGCTGTTATAACGCGGCCCCGTAAAACCCACCACGTCTTGTCCGGAATTGAGAATATCATACCAGGAATCCTCGCAATAAACCACATTGTCGTTCGCCGGGAAAGAACAGCCGGCGGGGCCGCTGATATCAATATCGCCGATTTTAAACGTATACGTGCCGTTAGCCATATAATAGAGTTCCGTAGCTTCTTTAAGAGAGCGCGTCATCGGGATGATTTTGCTGTAACGCGCTTTGTCCACCGCCAGTTCATACTGCGGCAGCGCAACAGCCGCCAATATACCGATAATTAACACCACTACCAACAGCTCTATAAGCGTAAATCCGAGGCTTTTCTGCACGGGATATATCCCCCTTTATATAAGTTAATAATCCCAATTTATCAAAAAAAAAAACAATACAAGCCTTTTATATCTTTCTTCTTTTATTTCTAAAAGAAGCAAAAGGTTCTGCTTCCTTTTTCTGACAGCAGAAAAAGGAACAAAAAGACTGCCGGCCAGTGCCCAT
>NZ_CAUDSG010000022.1:0-27913 GCF_958451995.1 Candidatus Avelusimicrobium alvi | reverse complement strand
CCTCCCTTTCCCTAACGGAGTCATCCGACTAATTGAGCCACACCGTTTAAACAATCTTGCCAAGCAACGTAAAACTCCCGGCCTGGTGGACCGGGAGTCTGTAGCGTTTTAAAATAAGCCGTCAGCGGCCGCGCGTTTAACGCTTAGGCGTCAGCTTCTTCGCCTGCGCGGGCTTTGTTTTACATTGCTGCATCACGTCGGCCGGAGTCTGGTAGCCCAGCGCGTTGGGTTTGGTTGTAATCGTACCCGGCTTGGCGCCAATGGAAATTAAATAATCGTAGATTTCTTTATTGCAAGCCTGCGCCGCAAACCCGATAGGCGTGCTTAACGTAAGGCTGACGCCCGGCTTTTGGGCTTTATATTCCAACATCATCGCCAAACGCCCTTCTTGGCGCGCCAGCGTTACCAGATGTTTGAGCATCTCCATATCCTGATTTTCCACCGCAATATGGAACACGTTTCCTTTGTTGGGCGCGGCTTCAAACAGGCGGGCGGCATTATCCCACAGCAAATCCACCATCGCAATCTGTCCGTTTTCCACGGCCACCAAAAGCGGCGTTTCGCCGGCTTTATTCTTTTTAAATACGGCCGCTTTGTTAGACGCCAGCACCTTCTTGGCCAGCTCCTCGTTTCCGTTGGCGGCGGCGGTAAAAATATCGTCTTCCGTTACGGGTTTGGCTTTCTGTCCGCTCATCGCCGGAAGTTCGCGTCCCTCGGCTTTGGCCTGGGCAATCAGCGCGGCGTTATCCTGTTCAATCACGCTGTTTTTGACTTCAATGGGATCCTTATTAAACCATTGGAGAATCTGACCGCGTTTGTTTTTTTCCGCAATGCGGTACGGGACCAGGCCGTCTTTGGCGGCAATTGTCGGGTCCGCGTCGGCGGCCAGCAGGCGGCGCACCACTTCTTCATACCCTTTGGCGGCGCCCCAGTACAAAGCCGTCTGGCCCAAATTGTTCTGCATATTTACGTCCAGCGGGGCCTGCATCGTCTGCGGTTTTAACAGTTCGGAAATAACTTTAGGGTGATTGTAGCGGGCGGCGTAAATAAGCGCGGTGTTGCCGTCGTTATTGGCGGCGTTGACGTCCGCGCGGTACGCCATTAAAGACTGTACGCTCGGAATGTCCCCCAACGAGGCCGAAATAATCAGCGGCGTGTTGCCTTTTTCATTTTTAACGTTCGGGTCCACTCCGCCTTTGAGCATGGCCAGCACGCCCATCGGATTCTTTTTGGCCGACGCGCGGAACAGATAATCGGCGCTTAAACCTTCGCGCACGCCGCTGGAAAGGAACAAGTCAATAAATTCGGCTTTCTGCTTTTCAAGCGCGAGGAACATCGGCGAATGGTTATAATTGTTGGTGGCGTTGATATCCGCCCCCGAATAGACCAGCAGGCGGGTGATTTCCGGATGGTCGCCGTAGAGGCTTCTTAACAAGGCGGTGTCGCGGTTAAACGCGTTGACTTTATTGACGTCCGCGCCCGAGAGAATCAGCTGCTGTACGGCTTCCAGGTTGCCCAATGTGGCGGCGGCCACAATCAGCGGGTCGCCTTTACTGTTGACGATGTTTACATCGTTTCGCGCCTGATTATTTAAGACATCCAAAAAAGTCTGGATATCGTTTTTTTGAAGGGCGGCGGTGGCTTCGTCCGCGATTTCGGTGGGAGTTTTTACGACGACGATTTTGTCAAACTTACCGCCTTTTGCGCCCGGCGTATACCCGCTTTTAAAAGTAAAAGCAAGCATCACCAGCACCGGCACCGCGGCCACTACGGCCAGGGTGACAAGCGGCTTCTTCGTCAGGACAGAAAACGCTTCCGGAAGCTTTTTCTCCGACGGAACGGTAATTCTGGTGGAGTTCTTCTTTTTCGGAAGCATAATCGTCCTCTTCTGTTATTTTTTCATCCGCTCAAAAGCGGCTTGCGCGGCGGCCTGCTCGGCCAGTTTTTTATTGCGGCCTTTGCCGGTGCCCAGCTCTTTTCCGTCCAGGCTGACGCGTACGGTAAACGTCTTGTCGTGCTCCGGGCCGACGGTTTGGATAACCTCGTACGACGGAGTATGCTGCCCGCGCTTTTGCAGGTATTCCTGCAGAAGGCTCTTAAAATCCTGCGCGTCCTGCGCGAGCTTCTGGGTTTTAACCCACGGCAGAATCACCGCTTCCGCGGCCGCATAGCCGCCGTCAATATAAACGGCGCCGATGACGGCTTCCACCGCGTTGGAGATAATACTGTCGCGCTCTCTTCCGCCGGTGGCCAGCTCGCCGTGACCCAGGCTCATATACCGGCCCAGCTCCAGCTGTTTGCCCCAAAGATACAGGTTGCGTCTTGAAACTAAGTTAGACTTAATTTTAGAAAGCACTCCCTCTTCTACATGAGGGCATTGGTTGTAGATGTAATCCGCAACAATGGCTCCTAATATACTGTCCCCCAGGAATTCCAGGCGCTCGTTATGTTTGGCGCTTCTGTGTTCCCCGGCAAAAGACTTATGAGTGAGTGCTTCCTTTAAAACGGCCTTATCTTTAAAGCTATATCCAATGATATGCTCTATATCCGTGTACACGTTTATTTTTTGGCGTTCTGTTCAATATAATCAACGGCTTCGCCGACGGTTTTGATTTTTTCGGCTTTTTCATCCGGGATTTCGATGTCGAATTCTTCTTCCAGAGCCATGATAAGTTCCACCGTATCCAAGGAATCGGCGCCCAAATCATTGACGAACTGAGCTTCCGGTTTCACCTGATCGGCTTCTACGCCCAACTGTTCCACGATGATATTTTTCACTCTTTCTTGCACGTTTTCTACAGACATTTTAGTCCTCCGATAATTAAAGGGGCTTCCCCTTGTTTACGTATTTTGTAAATTAAATATAAAGCCCGCCATTGACGGCGAGGATATGCCCCGTGATGTACGAAGCATCTTCGCTGGCCAAGAACATTACTGCCTTGGCGATATCCTGCGTCTTAGCAAATCTTTTAAGCGGCACGGCTTCCAACGCCTTTGCCTTTACGTCTTCCGGGAGGGCGTCCGTCATAGCGGTCTGCACGAACCCGGGGGCCACCGCGTTGACGCGCACGCCGCGGGAACCGAATTCCTTCGCGAACGTTTTGGTCAGCCCGATGATGCCCGCCTTGCTGGCCACATAATTGGCCTGGCCGGCGTTGCCCATTTCCCCCACGACGGAAGAAATGTTGACGATGTTGCCGCTTCTTTTCTTAAACATCACTTTCAAAGCGGCTTTGGACATTAAAAACGTCCCTTTCAAATTGACGGCGATGACGTCGTCCCAATCCTGCTCGCTCATGCGCACGGTCAGGTTGTCTTTGGTAATGCCCGCATTGTTGACGAGCACGTCCAGCGAGCCCAGCGTTTTTACCGCGTTTTCCACAAAAGAATCGCAGTCCGCCGCCAGAGAAACGTTCACTTTTTGCGTAAACACTTTTACGCCGTGCGTTTCCAGCGTTTTGGCGGCCTGGGCAAGGGCTTCTTCGTTCGTGCCGCAGACGGCCAGGTTGGCCCCCGCGGCGGCAAACGCTTCGGCAATCGCAAGGCCGATGCCGCGCGTCGCGCCGGTAATCATGACGTTCTTGCCTTTAAAGTCGGCCATTAGGCGTCCTCCTGCTGGATTTCTTTTTCAATCGCGTCAAAAGTGGGCTTTAAAGCGGCCATTTTGGCGGCAATATCGCCGATAAAATCTTTTTCCACCAGCCGCGCCGCCGTTTTAAGGGCGTTGTAGATGGCGAAATCGTTGGATTTGCCGTGGGAAATAATCGCCACCCCGTTCACCCCCACCAGGGGAGCGCCGCCGTAGCAGTCCGGGTTGGTATGGTCCTTCACGGCCTTAAAGGCCCCTTTGGAAAGCAGCGCGCCCAAAAGCGCCAGCGGGCGTTTTTTAACTTCGCGCTTAATCATATTCATCATCGTTTTGGCGAGGCCTTCGGCCATCTTCAGCACGATGTTTCCCACAAATCCGTCGCAAACGATCACGTCCGTGTCGCCGGTGTTGACGTCGCGGCCTTCCACGGTGCCTTTAAAGTTTACGCCGATTTCGCGCATATGCGGAATGGTGTGTTTGACCAAAAAGTTGCCTTTCGTTTCTTCTTCGCCGATGGACAGTACGCCCACAGACGGAGCCGGAATGTCAAACACTTTTTGCATATACGCCGAACCCATCACCGCAAACTGCAGCAGGTGAATCGGTTTGCAGTCGGCGTTGGCGCCGCCGTCCAGCAACAGGCTTACGCCTTTGTAGGTGGGCATGGGCGTGGCGATGGCCGGGCGCTGGACGCCTTTAATGCGTCCCATCCCGAACAGCGCCGCCACCATAGCCGCGCCGGAATGGCCGGCGGAAACGAACGCGTCGGCCTGGCCTCTGCGGACCAGGTTGGCGCATACGACGATGCTGGCGTCTTTCTTACTGCGGCATTCTTTGGCGGGTTCCGCGCCCATATCAATGGTGTCGGGAGCGTGGACGATGGAAATATTCTTAGGCACGTCCGCGCGGCCGAGCGCCCTGAGCTCCCGGCGCAGCACAGCTTCGTCCCCCACCAAGATCACCTCTATATTCAGGTTCTTGGCGGCTTTCAAAGCACCCAACACGTTGGGCTTTGCGCCGTAGTCTCCGCCTAATGCGTCCAGGGCTATTTTCATAACGAACCGTTATTTGGCTTCGGGCTCTTCGGCTTTGGTTTTCTGGGCCACGACCACTCTGTCTTTATAAAAACCGCAGGTCGGGCAGACGTTGTGCGGCAGTCTGGGAGATTTGCAATTCGGGCAGGCCACGAGCTGCGGCAATTCTACTCCGGAATTGTTGGATCTTCTCATGTCCCGGCGGGAACGAGTGTGTTTTTTCTTTGGATTGGGCATTGGTCTAACTCCTGTTCTTTACTCTAGTAAAATTCAAATGAATTCTTACTTAAATTTTCCTTTCAGCTCGGCGAAAGGAGACAAATTTACCGGCTTGCATCCGCACGGGGCGGCGTTTAAATCCTTCCCGCACTGGGGGCACAAGCCCTTGCAGTCGGGCTTGCAAAGAAAACGGATTTCTTCAGTCAAAGCCAGCGTTTGCCTTACAAGTAACATTATATCAATTATTTCCGACTTGTTGCTATATGTTTCCAAAAACTCTTCGGCAAAATTCTGCCTGGCGGTTTGAAGGCAGCGGGCGCACTGCACTTCGCGTTCGCCCGAAATAACGCCGCGCGCCAGAATCTCGTTCGTGGCGACGGAGAACGAAAGCTTCACGCTGACTTGGGTGATTTTATTGGGTGCGGCGAATACGTCCTCAAAGTATTTGGGGCTCAGCTGCGCGGTGCAGTCCAGCCCGCCCATACGAAGGATGTCAGCCGTCTTAAACTGCAGGTCCTGCGGAACGTCGTAATCTCTGTAAAACGAATTTTCACTCATATTATATATTTTAGCACATAAACAAGCTTTGCGCCCGATACGCTAACGCGTAAAGCCCTTGCTCTCCCATTTGCGGCTTTTCCAGCGGCGTTCAAACACCACAGCGCGGATGTTTTCATCCAGCGCCATGGCCAGCCAAATGCCGTTAAGCCCCCACCCCCACCAAATGCCCAGCACATAGGCCAAAAGCGTAGCCACGCCCCACATCACGATAATCCCGGTAATAAACGGATACATCACGTCCCCCGCCGCGTTAAGGGAATTGACCGACGTAATGTTTACCGCGCGGCCGATTTCCAGCAGTACGTCAATATAAAGGATGGACGCGCCCATCGCGATGATCTCCGGGTTGGTGGAAAGCAGTTTAAAAATGTTGGTGCCCACGAGAGCAGTCAGCACCGAAATGCAGACGGTAACAATCATTGCGAGTTTAATGGAGTATTTTTCTACCGAGAAGGCCGCATTGTCGCGGTCCTCGCCGATTAAGTGCCCGATGGATATCGCCGCCCCCTGCCCGATGGCGACGGAAAACACGTACGAAAACATCACAATGCTCATCGCATAGGTGCGCGCGGTCAGCGCGGCGGTGCCCAGCATCACGGAAAAATACGTAATCACCACCTGCGAAAAATTGTACGACACCTGCTCCCCCGCCGCTGGCAGGCCGATAATCATCAGGTTTTTAATTTTGTCCCACGGGAAAGGTTTAAAGTATTTAAGCGGCGGCACAGGGGCCACTTTTTTAAACAGAATATACGTCAGCAGAACTACTGCCACCAGACGGCTGACGGCCGTGGAAATCCCCGCGCCGGTAATACCCAGGCGCGGCGCGCCGCCGTTTCCAAAAATCAGGAAATAGTTGCCGATGACGTTAATAATGTTGATAAGAAGCGTAACGAACATCGGGTAATAGGCTTTGTTGTGGCTTCTTAAAATGGCGGAAAGCGTCATGGCGATGGCCTGCAAAAAAGAAAACCCGCCCACCAGCGTCATATACGACACGCCGTAGCCGATTAAATTCTCATCCAGCCCCATCAGCCGCAGAGACTGCGGCGCAAAAAAGTACAGCCCCGCGCTGACAAACACCCCCATCACCAGGTTCACCAGCAGCGATACGCCGATTACCTGCGCCACGTTTTTCCCCTGCCGCGCGCCCAAATACTGCGAGCACAGCACCGAAGTGCCCAGCGTGGTAATGCCGTACAAAATAAACACCAGGTTGAGCAGCTGGTTCACCACGCCGCCGGCGGCGACAGTTGCGTCCGAATACCGGCTAAGCATAAACACGTCGGTCGCGCCGGTGAGCATAATCAGCAGCGTTTCAACAAAAATAGGACTGGTAAGATTAAATAATTTCTTGCGGACAATCCGGCGGGGTTTTTTAGCGGTATTACTTTTTTTCATTCTCGGCTGCAAACTGTTTTTCCAGCTTCCTCACATCAATCATTCCACTGCCCTGGGCGATATCGGGCACGCCCGGCACTTTTACGGCCGCGGCCTTCAACGCGGTTTTCACTTCATCCACCGTCGGGTAACGGCCGTTTTTCTTTTTAAATCCTTCCACCGCAAGCGCGGCCGCCGCGCTGACAAAGCCCGCCGCGGCCGACGTGCCGCTCATCAGCGTATAGCCGCCGTCCGAAGCCGCCGTATAAACGCGGTCGCCAGGGGCGATAAACTCCACTTCCGGCCCGTACGAAGACTGCGGGTAAACGGACGCGCCGTCCGAAGCAAGCGCCCCTACGGCAATAACGGTGGACAAGGTGCCCGGATAAAATACGCCCGGGAAACCGTAATTGCCGGCGGGAGACACAATCGTCACGCCCGAGTCGTGCGCGCGGTTGATGGCGTTTGTAAGCGCCGCAAAACCGCCGCCGGACACGCCGTAGCTTAAATTCAAAACGGCTATTTTATCGTCGGGGTGTTCTTCATTATATTTTAAAAGCGCGTTGACCGCTGCCGCGGCCGCCTGCGGGCCGATTAAGCGGCTGCCGTCGTCAATCTTATACACCACGATGGACGCTTCCGGCGCAATCCCGATAAAGCGCACGCCGCGCGCGCCGATAATGCCGGCCACGCCCGTGCCGTGGTTTTTTAAATCGCTCAGTCCCCCCGACATGGTAAAATCCTGCCCCATGATGTGTTTGCCGTTAAATTCGGGATGGGACGTTATGCCGCTGTCCGCCACCGCCACTTTTACGCCTTTTCCGGTCAGCTTTTTATCAGCCGGATAATAGCGGTAGGCCCAAAAGTTGTCAAACGCTTCGGGCGCGGGGGTTTGGTCCACCCACGAAAATTCGCCCGTCTCGCTGATGCGCAGATTCGTCGGCCCCAACAGCACCGTGTCCGCCCGCAGAACCGGGGCGGACAGCAGAAAAAGCGCCATCAGCGGGAAAAAGTGTTTCATTATAAATTAACTTTTTTGATAATCGGCCGCAGGACCGACGCAAACGGATGCGCGCTGACCTGAAGCGCGGGCGCCGTCTGGCGGCGTTTTAAATCGGCCTGGTTTACGCGCGTCAGCACGTCCGCGGCCACCGCGGCTTTGACGCGGAACTTTTTAGCGATTTCTTCCGCCGTCAGGCCGTCTTCCAAATAAGCGCGGAGCATTTTATCCAGCACGGAATAAGGCGGGAGCTGGTCTTCGTCTTTTTGGTTGGGGCTGAGCTCCGAGGTAGGCGCGCGCTCAATAATGCCGCGCGGGATAATTTCGCCGCCGCGGTTTAAATACTCGGCCAATTCGTAAATTTCGCTTTTGTACAAATCCCCGATGGGCTGCAAACAGCCGCCCGCGTCCCCGTACAGCACAAAGGAACCCACGGCGCATTCGCTTTTGTCGTCGGTGGAAATCAACATGGCGTTGTATTCGCCCGCCAGTGCGCCCAAAATAGTCGTGCGCAGGCGGGACTGGAGCTCCTGCTCCGTCGCGTCTTTCGGGTGCGAAACAATGTGGGCCACGGCTTCTTTCACCGCCCCCAGCACGGGCATGACGCCCACTTCTTCCAGATTCACGCCCAGCGCGCGGGCCAGCTGCCCGGCCAGCGTTTTGCTTAAATCGCTGGTGCAGTACGACGGAAGGGATACGCAGTACACGCTTTCCCCGCCCAGCGCTTTCGCCGCCAAAGCGGCCGTAAAGGCCGAGTCAATCCCGCCGCTTACGCCGAACATCACTTTATCCATCCCGCTTTTGTGCACGTAATCGCGCAGGCCGAAAGCCAGCGCGTCAAACAATTCGCCCTGCACCGGCACTTTATACGACACGGATTCGTATTTGGCGGTTAAATCAAAGGTAAGCACCTGCTCGCGGAAAAGCTCGCCGAGCAGTACCAGCGCGCCTTTTTTGTCGGCGGCGGCCAAGAGGCCGTCAAAAATCATTCCGTCCCCGCCGCCCAGCAGGTTGCATAACAGGGAAGGCGCGGCGTATTTTTTGGCAAACTTTTTAAGCGCGTCCAAGCGCGGAGAAACATTCCCCTTTAAATAAGGCCGCGCCACCGCAAAAAGCACGGCGTCCGCATCCGGGTCCGCCTGGGCGTTTTCCGGCGCGTCCAAAACAATTTGGAGTTTTTGGCCTTTAAAGTCCACCGTTTCGGTGTCAAAAATTTTGGTGATTTTTCCTTTATATATAAACGCGGCCGCGGTGGCGGACTGGCCCTGCAGGCGGTCCATATAGCCCAGCACGACGGCGGTTTCTTTCGTCTCTTTTGCAATTTCTTTTAAGGCCGACTGGTTCTGCGCCAGCAAACGTTTGTCGTCAAACAAATCATACAGCGGGCAGCCGCACAGCGCGGCCTCCGGCAGCACCAGCAAATCCGCCTTGGGGGCCGGGGCGCGCAGGAGTTCCAGCACGCGCGCGGTATTGCCGGCGGTATCCGCCGCCAAGGGGTTAAAAGAAGCCAGGTTTATTTTCATAAATCACCTCTTATTATTATTTTACCACTTTCTAATCTGCTTTTTGCGTGAAAAAAACGGGTTAAAATTGCTACAATAAAAAACATTGAAGGACACTTTATCAAAAAATAGGAGGAAGTACCCAGGATGAAAAAATTAGCAATCTTAGCGTTCGCCCTGCTGGCGGCTATGCCGGCGGCGGCGCAGAGCGGAGCCTTGAAACTCTCGCTGTGGGACCATATCGCCATCGCCACTCCCGCCAACACGCAGGAAATTAAGGGGTTGGATTTTGGCATCGGCTCCAAATCCGCCACCGTAACGGGCGTACAGCTGGACCTGCTGTTCGCGCAGACCGAATACGAATTAAGAGGCGTAAGCATGGCCTGGATTATCAACCTGGCCAACGACGTCTACGGCGTGCAGTCGGCCCTGCTGACCAAAGCCGAAAACTTAAACGGCGCGCAGCTGGGGTTTGTGAATATGTCCAACCACAGCGCCACGGGCGTACAGTTCGGCCTGTTCAACCAGGCGGAATACATTCACGGCGCGCAAATCGGATTTGTCAACTACGCCAAAACCATTGAAGGCCTGCAGATCGGCATTTTAAACATCGCCGAAAACGGCTGGTTCCCGGCGATGGTGCTGGTGAACGGACGCTTTTAGTTCGCTGTAAGAAAAGGCCCCGCCAAACGGGGTCTTTTCCAAATTAGGATAGAAGAAAGGAGAAGAAGTCTATGAAAAAAATAGCTGTCTTGTTAGCCGCCGTGTTATGCGCCGCTCCGGCCTTCGCGGGCGACAATGGAATTGTCAAACTGTCTTTGTGGGGTAAACTGGCCGTGGCCCTTCCGAACAACACCCAAAGCGTAACCGGCGTTGAAATCGGTATCGGTTCCGACACCGCCTCCGTCAAAGGCGTTCAGTGGGACTTTGTGTACGGCAAAGCCGGCGATTTAGTCGGCGTGCAGAGCGCGCTTTTGGGCCGCGCGGACACTTTGACCGGCGCGCAGTTAAACGCCGTCAACCTTTCCCACCAATACTTGACCGGCGTGCAGTTCGGCTTCTACAACCAGGCCGAAGAACTCCACGGCGTGCAGATTGGTTTTGTCAACAACGTGCAAACCATCAAAGGGCTGCAGGTGGGGCTGGTCAACATCGCCAAGAACGGCTGGTTCCCGGTGATGGTGCTCGTCAACGGCCGCTTCTAATCAAACCTTACCGATATGAAACCGCGGGCCTTGTAAGGCCTGCGGTTTTTTGTTCCCTCTGTGCACGGCGCGCGAAAAAAGGTAAAATATTATATATGTCATCCGGTTTTCTTCCGCACCGCATACAGCGGTTTTACCGAATTGCCGCTTCGTCTTTCTTTTTTATTCACGGCCTGGTGTTTTCCAGCTGGGCCAGCCGTATCCCCGACATTAAATCCGCCCTTTCGCTTTCCGACGCGCAGCTGGGCGGCGTATTGTTTTTAATTCCCGCCGGGCAGCTTTCGGCCATGGCCCTGTCCGGCTGGCTGGTAAACCGTTTCGGCAGCCGGAAAATGCTGTCGGTTGCGGCGGTGCTTTATCCCCTGGCGCTTATTTTACTGGGCGGAGTAACCAGCCGCTGGGAACTGGGCGCGGCGCTGTATTTCTTTGGCATTACGTCCAACCTGTCCAACATTTCCGTCAATACGCAGGGCGTGGGCGTGGAAAAACTGTATAACCGCAGCATTATGGCTTCGTTTCACGGGATGTGGAGCCTGGCCGGCGTCGTGGGCGGACTTCTGGGCAGCTGGATGGCGCTGCACGGCGTATCCCCCCGCCAGCATTTTTTAATGACCTTCTTTGTTTGTATGGCCATTTTGATTTCCATGTATGCTTCCATGCTGCCCCGGGACCGCAAAATAACGGTATCCAGCAACCGCCCCAAAACCTTTACGCGTCCTTCTTTATATATTGTACTGCTGGGCCTGATGGCGTTTTGTTCCATGTCCTGCGAGGGCACGATGTACGACTGGAGCAGCGTTTATTTTATGCAGGTGGTCCGCCCGGCGGACCATTTAATCCGCGCCGGCTACATCGCCTGTATGACGGCCATGACCCTGGGGCGTTTTTCCGCCGACTATTTTGCCACGCGCTTTGGCTCGTTAAACGTCATCCGCGCCAGCGGGTTTATTCTGTTTGGCGGGTTTCTGCTGGCGGTGCTTCTTCCCGCGTTTTGGACGGCCTGCGCCGGATTCTTTTTGGTGGGGCTGGGTTTCTCCTCCGTCGTGCCGCTGTGTTACAGCCTGGCCGGAAAAAGCACCCGTATGCCGCCCAGCATGGCGGTGGCGGCGGTGTCCACCATCGGATTTTTCGGTTTTTTGTTTACCCCGCCCGTCATCGGGTTTATCTCCCAAGCCAGCAATATGCGCACGGCCTTTTTTATTATGGCGTGTGCGGGCCTGTCCGTCAGTTTTGTGGCGCCCCGCGCCCGGGCGCGCTGAGCGGTTTGGTTAAAATTCCTTCTTTATGCTATAATAATTATAAGGTGTAATATGAGCGGGAGAGCGAAACAAGTTCGTAAATCAAAGCCTGTCCCGACGACACCGAAGGCCGAAGCCGCCGGGGAATCCTCTTCCCTAATTCAGGCTGACGCCACAGGAGACAACTAATGAGCAACGTATCTATGAAAGCCATGCTGGAAGCCGGTGTGCACTTCGGCCACCAAACCTCCCGCTGGAACCCCAAAATGGGCCGCTTTATCTTCGGAGAAAGAAACGGCGTCCATATCTTAGACTTACAGAAAACCGCCAAAGAACTCAAAAAAGCCTGCGCCTTCATTAAAGAAGAAAGCAAAAAAGGCTCCAAATTTTTGTTCGTCGGTACCAAAAAACAAGCCCAGGAAGCCATCCAGGCCGAAGCCGCCCGCTGCGGCGCTTACTGCATCCACGAAAAATGGCTCGGCGGAACGCTGACCAACTTCCAAACCGTTAAAAAATCGGTTGAAAGACTCAACGAACTGGAAAAATGGGAAGCTTCCGGCGTATTCAAAGCCATCTCCAAAAAAGAAGCCAGCCGCCTGACCAAAGAAATGCTGCGCCTGCAGAAACTGCTGGGCGGCATCCGCGATATGAAAGTATTGCCGGACGTGGTCTTCGTCATTGACCCGGTGGACACCGCCGGCGCCGTGCGCGAATCCCATGCTTTGGGCATCCCGGTGGTGGCCGTCTGCGACACGAACGCCGACCCGGATTTGATCAGCGTGCCCGTCCCCGGCAACGACGACGCCGCCCGCTCCATCAAATTGTTCTGCGGCGCGATTGCGGACTCTATTCTGGAAGGCAAAGCCGAGCTGGAAGCCGTCAAAGCCGCGGAAAACAAACCCGCCGACAACCCGGTAATGGCCCAGGCCTTTGAATCCGCGATGCTCGCGGCCGAAAACGCCGAACCCGCCGCCGTGGAAGCCGCGGCCGTGGAAGAAGTGGTAAAAGCCGACGAAGCCGTCAACGAAGAAGCCAAAGAAGTTGCGGCTGAAGAAGAAAAAGCCGAAAAGCCGGCCGCCAAAAAGAAAACGGCCGCCAAAAAACCGGCTGCCGCCAAAGCTAAAAAAACCGTGAAAGCCAAAGCCGAAACGGAAGAAGAAGCCCCGGCGCAAGAAGCCAAATAAACCGCTTCCCGTGAAAGTTCCCGGGCCCGCCCGGGAACTTTCCACTCAGATTTAATCCTTATTCGTATACCTTAAACTCAGAGGAGAGACCAATGTCTTTAGACGACATCAAAGTGTTAAGAGAAAAAACCGGCGCTGGTATGCTTGACTGCAAAAAAGCGCTGGCCGAGTGCAACAACGACATGGAACAGGCCATCGTCTTCTTGCGCAAAAAAGGTTTGGCCGCCATGGCCAAGCGCGCCGAACGCGAAACCAAAGAAGGCCGCGTTTCCGTTAAAACCGACGGCAAAAACTACGCGATGATTTACCTGGGCTGCGAAACCGACTTTGTGGCCAAGACCGACGCGTTCATCCAACTGGCCGACGATTTGGCCCAGTACGTGCTGGAACACCCCGGCGCGGATTATATGAACGACGAACACATCAAAGCCGTAATTACGGAGCAGGCTCCCAAATTCGGCGAAAACACCACCCTCAAAGGCGCCTACAACTGGACGCCGGCCGAAGGCGGCGTGATGGCTTACTACGTCCACTCCGACAATAAAAAAGCCTCCCTGCTGGAGCTGGCCGTATCCGGCGCCTGCAAAGACGCCCAGAAAGTGGCCGATATCGCCCGCGGCCTGGCGATGCACACCGTAGGTATGCAGAGCGGCTGGGTGGACGCGAAAGACATCCCGCAGGACGTAATTGACCGCGAACTGGACATTTACAAAACGCAGGCCCAAAACGAAGGCAAATCCGCCGAAGCCATTGAAAAAATGCTGCCCGGCAAAGTTAAAAAGTTTGCCAAAGAAAACTGCCTCTTGGAACAGCCGACCATTAAAGACAACAAAAAAACCGTTGCCGATTACCTGGCCGAAGAATCCAAAGCGCTTGGCTGCGAACTGAAAGTCGTCCGTTTCGTTCGCTTCTAGTTCTACAAAGAACCCCTCGCAAGAGGGGTTCTTTTTTATGCCGTATTTTATAAATATCCCTGCCGGCTGCGCCTCCGGCCCGTCCGTTTGGACAAAAAGGCAAAAGACCCGTTGGTCCGTCAACGGTTTGATGTACGGGCTTTTTACAAGAAAGCCGAACGGCAATATTTTGTGCTACAATAATAAAAATATACGCTAAATCCGACCAAGCGAGGAGATCCCCCATGGAAACGTGCTGCCAACGCAAAAAAAGAATTTTACTTAAACTCTCCGGCGAAGCTTTAAGCACCGAAGGGCACCGCGGCATTAACCCGCAGTCTTTAAAAGAAATCGCCGAGGAAATCGCCGAAGCGTACAAAAAAAGCTGCTGCGAACTGACCATCGTCATCGGCGGCGGCAACGTCTGGCGCGGCGTGCGCGACGGCGGCGGCGTGATTGACCGCGTCAATTCCGACAGTATGGGCATGCTCGCCACCGTGATTAACGCCATTGCGCTCCAGTCCGCCATTGAAGAAGCCGGCGTGCCAACCCGCGTGCTTACTTCCATTAACATCTATCAGCTGGCGGAGCCGTTCGTCAGAAGAAAAGCCCTGCGCCACTTGGAAAAAGGCCGCATCGTTATTTTTGCCGGCGGAACCGGAAACCCCTTTTTCACCACCGACAGCGCGGCCGCGCTGCGCGCCTCGGAAATCAATGCCGACGTGCTGTTAAAAGCCACGCAGGTGGACGGCGTGTACGACTGCGACCCCAAGAAAAACCCGGACGCCAAACTCATCCGCCGCATTACCTACACGGACGCCATCGCCAAACAGCTCCAGTTTATGGATACGGCCGCGCTGGCGATTTGTATGGAAAACAAACTGCCCATTCAGGTATTCAACCTGCACCAAAAAGGCAATATTCAAAAAGCGCTCTGCGGGGAAGAAATCGGCACGACTATTTACTAAAATTGTGAAACGCCCCGGACTCCCGCCCGGGGCATTCTGTAAGGAGTTTGTAAAATCCGGCTTTTCCCTTATGGAAAAGCCGGATTTGTCAGGTTCTTTATATATCTATAAATTATATTTCCGGCCCCCAAGCGGTATTTGTGCAGACAATTGTTTTCTCTGGTTGATTTTAGGGTCTTCCCGTTTTTGCGTTAACATATAAAATAATTTATCTATGTCTGCCACGGAACTGGCCTTGTAATACGCTTGGGCATAAGATTCAATCCCCTTTAGTTGATATGCACCGGAATAATGGGATACTAACGAAATAAATGGTTTTCCGGTAAGTAACCACTCTATCTTAAAGCTGCAACAGTCCGAAATCATCAAATCAGCCGTTTTAAATAAATCAAAATAATCCCCATCTTCACATATAGTGGAGACATCAGCCCAATCATCAAAAACCTCCTGTGCTTTGACGCTTCCTAACAGTTTGCTTAACTCATATTTAAAACGAGGGTGAGGTTTAAAAACCCATTGGGTAGTATTTTTATATGTATGTGCCAGAGACAAGATATGCCGCCCGCACCATTCCCAACAAGCTTGTTTTAAAAAGCTATCCCCAAAAGAATGATGCGGAGCATAAATAATCCTAACCTTATCTCCATCCTTCCATCTGCTGACAGATGGTTTTGGAACACAAGGCAAAAAGACATCCAGACGAGGATGTCCCGCCGAGAGGGTATTCTCTATACCCCAGGAAGCTAATTCCTCACATACTTTATCGTTAAAAGCAAATACTTTATATACAGTATTTAAAAAAGGAGCGGTAGATAAAATAATATCTTTTTGATTATCTAATTCTATACTATACGGTACATATAAAGTTAAAGCGTATTTGGATAATTTTTTAGGAGTGAAATTCCCACCTAAATCAAACCAGGGCTGTTCATAAAAAATAATATCTATATTTGAACGGACAAAATCACTTTTATTTTTAATTACGGTATAATGATAGCGCTTAAAAAATTGGATATTTTTTGCAAGATTACACAATTTGTGCTTCTCGTCAACAATTAAAACAATCGGCTCAAAACGACTGTCTTCTTGAAACAATTTATAAACGGAAGCATACGACCACTTACAATTTTCTCGGACTAAAAAACCAACTCTAATTTTATTTTTTCTTCTTAACCGGACAATATGTTTGGCATATCTTTTTACACAATACCATTTATCAATATCAACTAAAAACATCATCAACCAACAGTATAACCTATCCCCCCATTTTAAACTTTTGACGGCAAGTAAATTACGATTGTACAAAAAGAGCAGTTCCCCTTTGAAAATTCTTTTCATTGCGGCGCGTTCCGCTTTATTCTTTGTATGCCGGATGCGGTAAATCTGGTCGTGCAGAATTTTAGGAAGAAAATTATTTTTCCATAGTTCGCAATCGTCAGCCGCCGCCATCGCCAGCCGGTCGGCAATAGACCTAACCACCGTATAATACTCCCGGATTGTGCCCGCGTCATTAGGCCGCGTTGAAGAACTGCCGGGCCGGGAAAAATAGCCGTACAGCTGTTCGCTTAATACCACCATCCGGGGACGTTTTAGGAGTACGGCAGAAACAAAACTAACATCTTCAAAACGCACCCCTTCCGGGAAAAATACATCTTTTATCACTTCGCGGTGATATACAAAACCGCCAGCCGTTAAGGATATTTTATATTCTTCTTCCCCCCACCCTAAAGCTAGCGGTACATCTGATACAATATAATCCAAACCGCCTAGCGTCAGCGGTAAAAAATTTATTTTCCCTTCTTCCACAGGAAAAAATTTAAAATTTGCCACATTGGCATTTTCTTGTTGCAGCAGATAAATCGTAAGTTCTAGCGCTTGAGGGTGCAAAACATCATCAGAGTCCACAAACACAACATATTCCCCGCCGGCCAAGCCCAGCCCCTTATTGCGGGCGGCGCCCTGCCCAGCATTATGTTGTGTGATAACGCAAATACGTTTATCCGCAGAAGCAAAAGCCGCAAGTATTTTCTGGGAATTATCCGTAGAACCGTCATTGATACAAATAATTTCTATGTTCTTGTAGGTTTGTGCAATTAAAGAATTCAAACAGCGAGGTAAATACTTTTCGGTATTATACACAGGAACAATAATAGAAACTAAACATTTATTCATATTCCCTCCTCCATACAAGGCAGAAGGGAGTATTCTCTTGGCGGAGGCTTGCTCCCTTCTGCTCCCCTGAGGTATATCAGGAGAAAAACGGGAAGCCTACCCTTGCCTGAAAACAAAAAACGGCTGAATAACAGCGGGTCCAACCACGGTACCGCCATTAAACAGCCGTAGTTCCGCACCATATTTCTATGGGCGGAACACTCGGCGGAATACACAGCAGGGAGCTACCCCGCCGTGTATTCCGCCTAAACCAGCTGTTTTTGGACGTGGTTGGAATTTGGTTGCCCAAATACCCTATTTTCAATAGACTTCCAAAAACAGACAAATTGTAACGAGCCTCAGTTTCCAAGACTCGGGATGATTGCAAACTCTCCTCAAAAACTATAAAATTCTATTTATATTTTATCATAAATAAGAATTTTTTATCTCAGAATTGCTATAATTAAAATAACATTTCAACAGAAGAGGACTTTTTATTATGGAAGGCATTACCAATCTGCTTAACAAAACCAAAACCAATATGGCCGAGCACGTCGCCCGTCTGGAACGCGATTTGGCCACCATCCGCACCGGCCGCGCGAGCTCTGCCCTTTTGGAAAACATCCGCGTAGATTATTACGGCACGCAAACCCCGATTAAACAAATGGCCGTCATCAACGTATTGGACGCCAAAACCCTGGAAATCCAGCCGTGGGACGTAAGCTCCATCAACGATATTGACAAAGCCCTGCAAAAAGCCGACCTGGGCGCGAGCCCCGTCAACGACGGCAAAGTCATCCGCGTAACGCTTCCTTCCATGACCGAAGACCGCCGCAAACAGCTGGCGAAGAACGTCTCCAAAATGAGCGAAGACTTTAAAGTGGCCGTGCGCAACGAACGCCGCGACGTGATTGAAAAACTCAAAAAAGCGCAGAAAGCCGCCGAAATTACCGAAGACGATTTGAAACGCTACGAAGGCGACGTGCAAAAAACGACGGACGCGCACATCGCGAAAATTGACCAAGTGATTAAAAACAAAGAAGCCGAAATTATGAAGATTTAAGCTTCCGTTCTGCAATAAAAAACCCGCTTTCACAAGCGGGTTTTTTATTGATATTTTTCCCATATTTAAGGTAAAAGCCATCGCCTGTTATCTATGGGTTCTCCGCCTAAACTTTTACATACTTTGCTTGCTAAAGAATCGTTACCCCTGCATACACGCCTATTTTGATATTCAGTAGAATATTGCCCGTAAAAAGTAATAGCCACTTTCGGGGTCCCCGTGTTCCCTAAAATCAAGTACAGCCCGCCTGTTACGGTTTGACCATTTGCCCCACCGCATCCCTTGCCACACTGCGTAACATATGTTCCATCAGCCCAAAAGAAATCTCTATCAGCATATTGATGTATAAAATCCTGTGGCAGAGCTATATCCAAATTTTTGATATGGGTGTAATACCCATTGGCCAAATAAAACGCGTCTTCCGCATCACTGATAGAACGGAGTAAAGGCATCATAGCCATTAATTTACTTTTCATCACGGCTACCTGATACTGCGGCACGGCAACAGCCGCCAAAATACCGATAATTAATACCACCACCAACAGCTCTATAAGCGTAAATCCGAGACTTTTTTGCATGGGATATATCCCCCTATTTATATAAGTTGATATTCCCAATTTATCAAAAAAAAAAAACGCGTCAAGGGGCGAGCCGCCCCTCCCTTTCCCTGACGGTGCCATCCGACTAATTGAGCCACCCCGTTTAAACAATGTCGCCAAGCACCGTAACAGCGAGCCCGAAAAGCCGCCCGCAGGGTCCAGTCCTTGGGGCTCTGGCCTGACCAGGGCTTGGCAATAAACGGTACTTTTAGATAGTTGGGAGAGAAACATTCGGGGATGCAAAAGTTTTCGGGGGGGCGGCTCTCTATGCGGGTACATCCGACTAATTGAGCCACACTGTTTAAACAATGTTGCCAAGTACCGTAAAGTCTGCACGGCCTGCAAGGCTCCCTTCCGGGGAGTGGTTTTCTATGCGGACATAACTGACTGGAGGAACCGCATACTTTGGCATAAAGCGAACTCCCGGCGGCTGCCCGTTATGCCGCGCAGACAGGCGGCGGCCAAAAAAGCTAAAATATATTTATGTCCGAAGAACTTAAAAACCCTCTCCCGCGGCATGTAGCCGTGATTATGGACGGCAACGGCCGCTGGGCCAAAGAACGCCGTCTGCCGCGCCTGGCCGGGCACAACGCCGGGGCCCAAGCCGTACAGCGCACGCTGGAAGCCGCACAGCGCACGGGCATCAAATACCTTACTTTATACGCTTTTTCCACGGAAAACTGGGTTCGCCCGCAGGACGAAATAGACGGCCTGTTAAAACTGCTGGAACAAACGCTGGACCGCTACACCAAAGAAGCGGCCAAACACGGCGTACGGCTGCTTGTCAGCGGGGAAAAGGACCGGCTCCCCCCCGCCATCGTGGAAAAAATAGAGCACGCCGTCGCTTCCACCGCGGCCAATACGGGCCTGACGCTCAACCTGGCGCTTAATTACGGCGCGCGGCAGGAAATCGTTCACGCGGCCAACGCACTTATTCAAGAAGGGAAAACCCATATTACCATGCAGGACATCCAGGCGCACCTCTACCAGCCGTCCCTGCCGGACCCGGAGCTGATTATCCGCACGTCGGGAGAGGAACGTCTGTCCAATTTCTTATTATGGCAGGCCGCCTACAGCGAGTTTTATTTTACCCCCGTTCTGTGGCCGGATTTTGACGGCGCGGAATTTGAAAAAGCCCTTGCCGCCTACCGGACGCGCGTGCGCCGCTTCGGAGGATTATGAGCTCCGCTTTAATCCGTTCCCGCGCGCAGGAAATGCTCGCACGCATTAAACGCTTTTCCTCTCCCGCCACCAAAAAACAAATGCGGGAAAAATTCGGCATCCAGACCGAAAAAGCCCTGGGCACGCCCGTTACCACGCTTAGGCTGCTGGTCAAGGGTCTTCCGCGCCCGGACCAGGAACTGGCCGACGCGCTGTGGGACACCGGCGTACACGAGGCGCGCATTATGGCCTCCATGCTGGCGGACCCCGCGCAGATGACGTACCCGAAACTGGACGAGTGGGCCAAAGAGCTTAATTCCTGGGATATTTGCGACCTCTGCGCCGGCAACCTGTTTTCCAAAGTCAAAAACCCGTTAAAGCTGGCGGAGCGGTGGATTAAACGCGAAGAAGAATTTGTCCGCCGCGCGGGCTTTGCGGTGATTGCCGCGCTGGCCGTTCCGCGCGCCAAAACAACGGAAGAAGAATTAATCAAAATGCTTCCGCTCATCAAAAACCACGCGTGCGACCCCCGCCCGATGGTGCATAAAGCCGTCAACTGGGCGCTTCGCAACATTGGCAAGAAAAACCCGCGCCTCACGCCCAAAGCGCTGGCCTGCGCCGCGGAAATTTTAGATTTGTACGAAGACAACAAAGCCGCCCGCTGGGTGGCTTCCAACGCCGTGTGGGAACTGAAAAGCCCCAAAATTAAAGCGATGGTGGCTAAGCGCAAGTAATCCGCCAAGCTGTTATAAGGAAGCCTCTTTCCTCCCGCGATGGGCCCCGCCAATTACACCAACGCACCTAGAGAACCGCGGCCCGCCAAGCTGTTTTGTAGGGGCGCGTCCTTGCACCCGCAGTGTGGCCCCGCTAATCATACCAGCGCGCATAGAGAACCGCGGCCTGGAAGGCCCAAATATAGTAAAATAAAGATATGCTATTATCCAGAATTTTAACCGCCCTGATAGGGATCCCCGTTGTTCTGGCCGCCATCCATTTTGGCGGCGTGATTTATATGGCCTTTGTCGGCTGTGTAATCCTGCTCTGCCTCTACGAGTACGGCCTGGTGCTTACCGCCGGCAAGAAGCCCGTGCATATGCCCAGCCTGATGATTTTCGGCCTGCTCATGGCCGTGGTGGCCGTCCTGGGCCGCAGCGGCGCCGCCGGTCTGGAACTGCCGGACAACCTCTATCCCTTCTCCGTCAGCGTGGTAATTTTCGGCGTACTGCTTTTTGAAGTCCTCACCCCCAAACGCTCGTGGGACCGCGTTTGCAACACGTTTACGGGCGTATTTTTAATTCCGTGGTCGCTGGCGCATTTGGTGAACCTGCGCGATATTGCAACTTACGGCGAATACCTCACGCTCTTTATGATTATCACCGTCTGGGTGTGCGACACCGGGGCCTATTTCAGCGGCCGCTTTTTCGGGCGGCATAAACTGAACCAGGAAGTCAGCCCCAAGAAAACCTGGGAAGGCTCCGTCGGCGGCACCCTGCTGGCCGTAGGCGGCGCGGTGCTGATGCGGCATTTGTTCCTTTCCACGCGGTTTTCCGTTAAAGAAGCGGTGCTGTTGGGGCTGTTAATTGCGGTGGTGGGCCAAGTGTCCGACCTGGCCGAATCCGTCATCAAACGCTCCACCGGGGTGAAAGATTCTTCCAACCTCCTGCCGGGGCACGGCGGGTTTCTGGACCGTTTTGATTCGTACCTGCTGCTCGCTCCCCTGTTTTATTACGTGGTGCTTTATACGTTATGAAAAATATCGTGATTCTGGGCTCCACCGGTTCTATCGGCACGTCGGCGTTAGACGTAATTGCGCGGCTGGGTAAAGATTACCGCGTGATGGCGCTTTCGGCCAACAGCAATACCGAACTTTTTTTAAAACAGCTGCACTCTTTCCGCCCCCGCTTTGCGGCGGTGATGAGTCCGGAAAGCTACGAAAAAATCAAAGACCAAATCCCCGAAGGCACGCGCCTCCTGCCGCCGGAAATTGAAAGCCTGATGTTTATGGCCTCTCTGCCGACGGCGGACCTCATCATCAGCGGCGTGGTGGGCGCGGTGGGCTTCCAGCCGCTGGTAAGCGCCATTAAAGCCGGCAAAACGATTGCGCTCGCCAACAAAGAGCCGATGGTTATGGCCGGCAAAACCTTAATGAAAGAATGCGAACGCTGGGAAGCCGCCATCATTCCGGTAGACAGCGAACCTTCCGCCATTTTCCAATGTTTGGCGGGCATGGCGGACGAGCACGGCTACCAAAAGCTCTCGTCCGAGATTTCCCGAGTGTTTTTAACCGCGTCCGGCGGCCCCTTTGCCAAGCGCAAAACGTCGCTCTCCACGGTTACCCCCGCCGAAGCCTTAAACCACCCGCGCTGGAAGATGGGCAAAAAGATTACGGTAGATTCCGCCACCCTGATGAACAAGGGTTTTGAAGCCATTGAAATTATGAATTTGTTTAATTTGCCGGAAGAAAAGGTGCAAATCGTCATTCATCCGCAGTCCATCGTGCATTCGGCGGTGGAATTTAACGACGGGGCGATTCTGGCGCAAATGGGCGAGCCGGATATGCGCGTGCCCATCCAGTACGCCATCACCTACCCCTTACGAGCGGCCGGCCCGGTAAAAAAACTCAATTTGTTTGAAGCCGCCAAGCTGGAATTTTTTGAACCCGATTTAACCCGCTTCCCCTGCCTGGACCTGGCCCTCGCGGCCGCCCGCAAGGGAGGAATCCTGCCCGCCGTATTAAGCGCGGCGGACGAAACGGCCGTAGACGCGTTTTTAAAGGAAGAAATCAAATTCACCGATATCCCCAAACTCATCTACACCGTATTAAAATCCGCCCCGCAGACGTCGGGCGAAGCCACCTTAAACCAGGCGCAGGAAGCCGACCGGTGGGCCCGCGAAGCCGCGGCGGCCTGCCTGAAAGAAAAGAGCTATAAAACAGCCGTTATTTAGGAGAAACCCATGCTTTTATCCGTCCTAGCCGTCATCGTCGTGTTAAGCCCCATCGTCATCGTGCACGAATTCGGGCACTACATCGCCTGCCGCTTAACCGGCATCCGCGTCAACGAATTTTCGTTTGGGTTCGGCAAAATCCTGTGGCATAAAAAGGCGGGCGATACGGATTATCAAATCCGCGCCATTCCCTTCGGCGGATTTGTAGAACCCGCCGGCCCGATGTTCCACCCGCAGGACGCGCCCGAACCGCCCAAACCGTACGAATTTGCGGCTAAGAAATGGTACGCCAAGTTCTTTATGGTGGTAAACGGCGCGCTGTTTAACTACCTGCTGGCCGCCGTCATTTTTTCCACGCTGATTTACATCAAGGGTATGCCGGAGACGGATCCCCTCAAACTCCCGGCCGCCGTCGGTGCGGTAGCCGAAGGCTATCCCGCCGCCAAGCTGGATTTACAAGCGGGCGACGTTATCCGCTCCATTAACGGCGAAAACATCGCCACCTGGCAGGATTTAACACAGGCCATGGCCGCGCGCAAAGGAGACGTAACGCTGGCCTACGAACGGGACGGCAAGGCGATGAGCGCGCTCGTCAAAGACGCCGACTTTAAAAAGGACGCCCCGACCGTGCTGGGCATTACGGTAAGCCCCGTTTATAAACCCGTTTCCCTGTGGGAAGCCGCGGGGCTGGGCGTGTACCAGTGCTATTACTGGACGAAGTTTTCCCTCTCTTCCCTGGCGCAAAGCTTTACCAAGAAAAAAGCTCCCGAACTCGCGGGCCCGATTGGCATTGTGAACATCATCCATAAATCGGTGCACACGAGCCTGCTGGATTTTGTGTTTTTAATCGCCATGCTCTCGCTGGCCGTGGGGATGTTTAACCTGTTCCCGATTCCGATACTGGACGGCGGCTACGCCCTCGTCTATCTGTGGGAAGGGCTAACCAAAAAACTCCCGACGGAAAATATGCTCAACAAAGCCGCCAACGTGGGTATGTACCTGCTAATTTTACTGGTGCTTTACGCCTCGTACTCCGACATAAAGCGCATTTTCTTTAAACCCAAAGCGGCCGCCGCCGTAACGCAGACGGCCGCCGACAGCCAACCCGCGGAGGCGGAACATGTACAAGACTAGAGAAGTAAAAGTAGGCCCTTTTACCCTGGGGACCGGGCACCCCGTGCGCGTGCAGAGTATGTGCAATACCGACACGCGCGACGCCGAAAAAACGGCCGCCCAAATTAACCTGCTGGAAGACGCCGGCTGCGAAATCAACCGCGTGGCCGTGCCCGATATGCAGGCCGCCCTGGCCATCGGGGACATCAAAAAGCGCATTCACTCCCCCCTGGTGGCGGACATTCATTTTGACTATAAACTCGCGCTGGAAGCGATTAAACAGGGCGTGGACAAGGTGCGCATCAACCCGGGCAACATCGGCGCGGTGGAAAACACCAAAGAAGTCGTCAAAGCGGCGCTGGACCACGGCACGGCCATCCGCATCGGCGTAAACGCCGGGAGCGTAAAGTATTTAAAAAGCGTGGATGGAAAGATGGACCTTTCCGACGAAAAATGGGCCGAAGTGATGGTAAACGAAGCCCTGGAACAGGCCAACATTTTGGAACAGCTGAACTTTAAAAATGTAGTGGTATCTTTAAAGTCGGATAATTTCAAACGCACCGTGCTGGCCAACGAGCTGTTTGCAAGCCAGAGCGATATTCCGCTTCACATCGGCCTTACCGAAGCGGGCAGCTTTTTAAGCGGCACCGTCAAAAGCGCGGTGGCGCTGGGTACGCTTTTGCAAAAAGGCATCGGAGCCACCATCCGCGTTTCGCTGACGGAAGACCCGCGTATGCAGGTGCGCGCCGCGTATGAAATTTTAAAGGCGCTCGGCCTGCGCGAATACGGCCCGAACCTGATTTCCTGCCCCACGTGCGGCCGTACGCAGGTGGACGTAACGGGCACCGTACACGCGCTGGAAGAAAAAATTTATTCCGACAAAGCCCTCCTTCAAAAAGCCACCGGCCTTAAAATCGCCGTGATGGGCTGCGTGGTAAACGGCCCGGGCGAAGCGCGCGACGCGGACTTTGGCATCGCCGGCGGCAAAGGCGAAGGCTTATACTTTGAACACGGCGAAACGATGTTCAAACTCCCCCAGGAAAAATGGGTAGATTTTTTAATTGAAAAAATTAACACGTGGAAAAAATAAACAGGATACTCATTATGAAGAATCTATTTTTGCTTTTCATCATATTGGTTTTTTCTTGTGCTTGTGGTGTACGAAAGAATTGGAAGTCGGTCAAAAATGCCACATGGATTCTACAAAACCAGCCAATAGAATTAGCCAGAGATATTTATGGAATGCCTAGTGAAGTGTTCCCTACTACAACCGGAAATAACACAATATATATTTGGGGAAATGGGGTACAACGCTTAAAAAGCATCTCAACTGATGGAACAACCACTTTAGCCACCAAGAACCAAGAAACTTTCTATGCTAATTCCATTGCCAGATATGATTATACATGTTATATTGCACTTAAAGTAAATGCTAATGGAAAAATTATTGATGCTTTTCAAGAAGGCTTTGAATCCGATGCATTATCACAAGGATGTAGAAATATTTTCTTGCGTAGTAAAGAATTTTGCAATACGGTGGGCCGTTTTACTAAAAAACAAAAAAATGTACAAATAGGTAATTGTCATCGCAATGATATATCCAAAAAAGGGTATACTGATTTTGCCATCCCCCCCAATTACAACAAAGGTTATATTAATCAAAAAGATGATTTTTTTAATAACTAAATATATATTTTAAATAAAGGACTCTTAATTTTATGAAACTCTCTAATTACTATATCCCTACTTTAAAAGAAGCTCCCAAAGACGCCGACACCCTTTCGGCCAAACTGATGATTCGCGCGGGCCTTATCCGCAAGGTGGCCAGCGGGCTTTACGAATGGCTCCCCCTGGGCCTGAGAGTGCTTAGAAAGGTGGAAAACATCGTGCGCGAAGAAATGGACCGCGCCGGCGCGTGCGAAGTGTGGCTGCCGCTCGTACAGCCCAAAGAACTGTGGGAAGAAAGCGGCCGCTGGACGTTTTACGGCAAAGAGCTCCTGCGCTTTACGGACCGCAAAGAGGCCGAATTCTGCTTTGCGCCCACCGCCGAAGAAGTCATCACCGACCTGGTCAAAAAAGACACCACTTCCTATAAACAGCTCCCTCTGTGCCTCTATCAGTTCGGCACCAAATTCCGCGACGAAATCCGCCCCCGCTTCGGCGTTATGCGCGCACGCGAGTTTTACATGAAAGACGCCTACTCCTTCGCCGCCGACGACCGGGGCGCCAACGACTGGTACCAAAAAATGTACGACGCTTACCAGCGCATTTTTAAACGCTGCGGATTTGAATTTAAAGCCGTAGAGGCCGATACCGGCTCCATCGGCGGAAACTTTTCGCACGAATTTATGGTGCTGGCCGCCACCGGCGAGGACGCCATTGCGGACTGCACTTCCTGCGGATACGCCGCCAATACGGAAAAAGCCGAAATCCAGGCCCCCGAAGAAATTCAAATTGACGAAGCCGAATTAAAACCGATGGAAAAGCAAGCCACCCCCAAAGCCTACACGGTGGAAGACGTGGCCGAAATGCTAAACGTGCCCACTTCCAAACTGATTAAACTGCTGGTCTTTACCGCCGACGGCAAACCCGTGGTGGCCCTGGTGCGCGGCGACCACGAATTAAACGAATTCAAATTCAAAGCCCTCTTAAAATGCAACGAGCTGGAAAAAGCCTCCGAAGAAGTTTACACGCAGGTAACGGGTTCGTTTGTGGGTTTTGCGGGCGCGCAGGGGCTGAAAGAAAAAAATCCGTCCGTTATGATTTACGCCGACAACTATGTTAAAAACATCGTCAACGGCGTTTCCGGCGGCAACGAAAAAGACGTACACACCATTAACGTTACCCCCCGCCGCGACATTAAAGTGGACGTATATGCCGACTTAAAAATGGCCTCCGCCGGCGACAAATGCGCCCGCTGCGGCAAAGAGTTCACCTTCACGCGCGGCATTGAAGCCGGGCACGTGTTTAAACTCGGCACGAAATACTCCGCCGCCATGGGAGCCAACTTTTTAGACGAAAACCAAACTTCCAAACCCATGATTATGGGCTGCTACGGCATCGGCATCAGCCGCGTGGTGGCCGCCGCCATTGAGCAGTCCCACGACGACAACGGCATCATCTGGCCCGCGCCGCTGGCCCCGTTTGACGTAGCCCTCGTGGCGATTGATTACGACTCCAACCCGGACGTTAAAAAACACGCGGACGAAATCGCCGCCGGATTGGAAGCGCGCGGATTCTCCGTACTGTTGGACGACCGCAACGAGCGCGCCGGCATTAAGTTTAAAGATATGGACCTCATCGGTCTGCCCTACCGCCTGGTGGTCAGCAGCCGCACGGTAAAAGACGGACAGTGCGAATATAAAAAGCGCACGGACAAAGAAGCCGTACGCTGGAGTCTGGCGGAAGCCGTGGAAAAACTGGCGGAAGCCGCCGGTAAATAGTCCGCCGCATATTTTAAAACCCCGCCGGCTTATCGCCCGCGGGGTTTTTGTATGTCCAAGCCGTTTAGTCCAGCGCGTACCACTCGTATGCGGCGCCCGCCGTCGGGCTGGTGATTTTATCTTTCCCGCCGATAAGTTTGCAAATCCCCATTTTATCGGCGTCTGAGCCCACCTGTACAAAACAATAAAACTTTTTGCCGGGCGTGCCGATGTTTTGTATGGACGAATACCAGATAAATCCGTAACTGCTCTTTTTTAAGCTCCAGGACTGCAAACGCGGACCGTTTTGGATACAGAATTTAAAACTCCGCCCGCTGATACATCCGCCCCCGTCCGGCGTTACGTTGGACGGAACGACGCTCAACTGGTCAAACCCGGAGGGCAGCGTCCCGTTGGCCAGCACATATTCCTCCACCCCTACAGCCAGGCTTTTCATCATCGCCAGCCCCTCGGCGGCGCGGGATTTTTCCACCGATTTTTCGTACTGCGGCAACGCAACCGCCGCCAAAATGCCAATAATAAGCACGACAACCAACAATTCTATCAAAGTAAAACCTTTTTTCATAAATACTCCGGAAAAACGCAGATTTGCCCAGCACAGATGCCGTATAGAAACGCCAAGCAAGACGGGCCGTGCTTTTTCCAATTTATCAAAAAAAAAAAA
>NZ_CAUDSG010000021.1:0-28083 GCF_958451995.1 Candidatus Avelusimicrobium alvi | reverse complement strand
AATTGGGAATATCAACTTATATAAATAGGGGGATATATCCCGTGCAAAAAAGCCTCGGATTTACGCTTATAGAGTTATTAGTAGTCGTATTAATCATCGGTATTTTGGCCGCCGTGGCCCTGCCGCAGTATAATAAAACCGTCTATAAAGCGCGTATGAAAGAGGCGGAAGTAATTATGGACAGCATTTATAAAGGCGCTATTTTGTATCGCCTGTCCGAAGGCGCTTCTCCCCAGAAATTTGACGATATGACGCTGGGCCTGCCCGCCGGCTGTAAGCCCGGGTACGGTTACGGCATCGCCACATCCACCTGCCTGGATAAAATGACCTGCGGCAATGTGACATACTGCCTGACCAATTCCGCCGTGGTAACAAGTTTTCAGTTTAACGCGGGTTTCTGCTCGTACTGCCACTTTAACAAGCAGTATGACACGGGCCGGTTTATCTGCCGCGTATTAGCGTCCGAAATCAGCAAACCCTCTTACTTCTACCAGTATTGCAAGAGTATGGGCTACTCCATCGTGCAGGAAGGGTAACCCTTTTCCGTGCCTTGCGTGCGGTATCAAATTGCTATAATACCTGTAGAGGGGTATTTATGGCAAAACAAGAAACACCTAAAACCGTATACCGTTTTGGGGACGGGGTGTATTTGAACATCACCAACCGCTGCCCCAATCTGTGCGCCTTTTGCATTAAAACCAAGTGGCGGATGGATTTTCACGGGAATAATTTAAATCTGGAGGGGAACGAACCCTCCGCCAATGACGTTGTGGCCGCGCTGGACGCGGAATTGAAAAAAGCTCCGTTTAAAGAAGTTGTTTTCTGCGGATACGGCGAACCTACCATGCGCCTGGACGTGCTGTTGTTCACGGCGCAGACGCTGAAAGGCTGGATGGCGCAGGCCAAATATCCGCCTTTTAAAATCCGCCTAAACACCAACGGCCTGGGCAATCTGATTAATCATAAAAACATCGTGCCCGAATTGCGGCGCGTGGTGGATATCGTCAACGTCAGCCTCAATGCCGAAAATGCCGAAGTATGGCGCAAAATCGTCCGGCCCGCCGAAGGCTACGAAGACGGTTACGACGCCGTGCGCGAGTTTATCCGCCTGTGCGCGGCCGCGGGGTTTGACCGCGTGGTGGCCAGCTGCGTGGACCGGACGGGTGCCGACGCCGAAGCCGTCAAGAAAATAGCCGAAGCGGACGGCGCGCAATTCTATTTAAGGAGCTTTTTAGATGCCCAAGATTAAAAAACCCGGTGCGCTTTTTGTGCTGTTTTTGATTTTAATTTCGCTGGTACTCACGTGGTTTTTCGCCGCGTCGGAAGATTATTACGACTATGCGGCCGACACCATTGAAAGTTCCGCTTCCGTCGCGCCTTTAAATAAAGAGAGTCTTATTGCGCGCGCCCAACCCGTCCGCCAAGCATATGATACGGAAGTGAAATACCGCAAGTTCTTCCTGACCGCGCCCGGCGCGAAAAAGGTGGAACTGCTGGCCGATTTCAACCGCTGGGGCAAAGACCCCATCGTGCTCAAAGGCTACCGCAAAGGCTATTTTGAAACCTCGGTGGCGCTGACGGGCGGCGAATACAAATACGTATTTTCCGTGGACGGCAAAGAAGTGCCGGATCCCGTCAATCTGGACCGCCGGGAAGTGGACGGGCGCGAAATTTGCATCAAAACGGTGAAATAATGAAAACGGGTGAAATTTCTTCCCGCTCGCCCGAGGAAACGCTGGCCCTGGCCGGGCGTTTTGCGCGTGCGCTTAAAGGCGGGGAAATTGTTTTTCTGCGCGGGCCCATCGGCGCGGGCAAGACGGTGTTTGTAAAAGGCGTGGCGGCCGCTTTGGGGCTTAAAAGCTCTCCCACCAGCGCGAGTTTCAGCCTGATGAAAGAATACAAAAACAAACGGAACCGTTTGTTTCACATTGATTTGTTCCGCCTGGAAGAAGGCGAAGTGTTCAACCTGGGTTTTGAAGAAATGCTGGAAGACGAGCGCGCCGTTATTTTGGCCGAATGGCCGGACCCCATCCGCCATATGCTGCCGGCGGACCGGCTGGAAATGGATTTTATCTTAAAAGAAGGAGACGACCGCGTGATTCAACTGCACTCCTTCGGGCGCGTATCGGACGCCTTGTTGGAGGAATTATGCAAAGCCGCAAAAAACTGACTCTTGCGATGGATACTTCCGGCTCGCCTTTGCTGCTGGCCGTGGAGAAAGACGGGAAAGTTTTTGCCGCGCGCAAAAAAGGCGTCAAGCAGGAAAAACTGCTGTTCCCGGTATTAAACGCCGTGCTGGCCAAAGCGGGCGCGGAGCTGGGCGATATCGGCCGGATTTTTATCATCCGCGGGCCGGGGCGTTTTACGGGCATCCGCATTTCGCTTACGTTTGCGTCTATGATGAAGTATTTAAACCATACCGAGGTGCGCGGGACCACCGTGTTTGACGTTATCCGCTTTCAGGCCGCTTCGTCGCGCAAATTCGGCTCCTGGCAAAAACGCCATCCGCAGGGGGCGCTGGGCATCGTGCTGCACGCGTTTCGGGAAGAATACTTTTTGCAGATTTTTGACGGCGAAAATGCCGGCCCCGCGTGGCTTTCGCGCGAGGAACTGCTCGCGCGCCTGGCCGCTTATAAACAGCCGCTCTTTTTGGCCGGAAGCGATAAAGACGGCGCGCCGCTGGCGGGTCTGGTGGGTTCGGCTTATACGCTGGCGGACGCAAAGGACTGCAAGGTCCGGCCCGCCGCGCTGTTGGAAATGGCCAATAATCCGGCGTGGGAGCAAAACGCGCTGGAGCCGCTGTATTTAAAACCCGCCCGGTTTGAGCTGGTCAATCCCGTATGAAACTGCGCCCCGCCCTTCCTTTGGACGCGCCGCGGCTGGCTTTTATTGAAGCCGCCCAGCCGATGAGCGCGCACTGGGGCGAAAAGGGGCTGGCGGGGGAGATTGGCAACGCGTCGGCCTGCGTGTGGTGCTGGGAAGAGAACGGCGCGGTGCTCGGGTTTCTGTCGCTTCGGCTGGCGGCGGGATTTTGCGAGATTTTGAATTTGGCCGTTTTGCCCGAAGCCTGCCGCCGGGGCATTGGGTTTAGGTTATTGTCCCGCGCGCTGGCAGACGTGCGCGAACGCGGCGGCGAGCGGGTGACGCTGGAAGTAAACGTAAACAACCGCGCGGCCATTTCGCTCTACAGCAAGGCGGGGCTGAAAGAAATCGGGCGGCGCGAAAAGTTTTACGGCGGCAAAGACGACGCTTTAATTATGGGGGCCGATTTATGAAAAAATACCTGACGCTGGTTTTCTGCCTGGCTTTATCCCCCGCGTTTGCGCTTTCGCTTAACGACGAAAGCAAACGCGAAGCCCGCTTGTTTAACGATTTTTTAAAAGCCGTCTACGCCCAGCGCGCGGACGACCCGAAGGCGTTTTCGTATCTGGAAAAAGCGCTGGAGTCTGATCCTGATTCTAAATATCTCAAGCGGCTTTTGGTGTCCGAGGCGCTTGCCAATGAAAAACCCGAATGGGCGGACCCGTACGCCGGGTTTGTTTCTCAGGGGGAAAACGATTCGGACGACTGGATGGTGTACGCCGCTTACCAGTGGAAAAAGGGCAACCTCTCCGAAGCCGAAAAAGCCTACGAAAGCGCACTCGCCTTAGACCCCGACAATGTGCGCATCCTGTACCAGTATGTACTGCTTTTGTCCGTTACCAATTTGGATAAAGCCGTGGAAAAACTCCTGGCGCTGGCGGAAGATTACCCGGGCCTCACGCCCGCCGTGTATACCGAAGTGGGCTCTTTGTATTTACGCGCCCAAAATTTGCAGCAGGCGCTGGCGTATTACAACAAAGCCGTGGAAATGGCCCCGGACGACCCGGCCCCGCGTTTGGGCAGGGGCGAAGTGTACGAAAAATCTTCCCAGTATTTTTTAATGCTGCACGAATTTGAAGAACTGGAAAAAATGGGCTACGGCAACGCGGGCACGTTTTCGCGTATGGCTTCGGTGTTTTTGCTGGTGAAAGACCTGCCCAAAGCCGAAGAATACTTTTTAAAAGCCAAAGCCGACGACAACGGGGACGTTCCCTCCGCCTATTTCCTCGCGCTTATCGCCGAGCAGAAAGGCGATTATTCCCGCGCCGTCGGGTATTTGAAGGACTCGGCGGATTACGATAAATCTTCGGCCAAATGGCTGCAGGTGAGCTTTTATTTAAAGCGTTTAAACCGCCCCGAAGAAAGCTTGAAAACGCTGGCCGAGGCGTACCGGAAGTTTGACGGCAACGTGGAAATCGGCTATTTTTACGCGCTTGCGTTAAACGACGCAAAAGAATATAAAAAAGCCGCCAAGGTGCTGAAGAAAATTTTAGAATCCAACCCCGCTTATGAAGAGGCGCGCCTGCAGTACGCCTTTACGCTGGACAGCTTGAAAAAGTACAAGGAAATGGACGCGCAGCTGGAGCTTTTGCTGGAGAAAAACCCCAAAAACGCCGCGGCGTTAAACCTCTACGCCTATTCGCTTGCGGAGCGCAATTTGCGCCTGTTGGACGCGCAGGAATTTATTGCGCGCGCGCTGGCGGTAAACCCCGAAGAAAACGCGTTTATTGACACGCAGGCCTGGATTTATTTTAAACAGGGCAAGACCGAAGCCGCCGAAAACATTTTGTCCGCCGTGCCGGAAGAGGTCGTGGCCGCCAACCCGGATATCGCCTACCACCGGGGCGCAATTTGGTACGAGCGGGGCGATTTTGAACGCGCGCGCAAATACCTGGATATGGCGCGCGGCGAAATAAAAGAAGCCGCCAAACTGTATAAGAAACTGCCAAAATCCGCCCGGCAATAAGCACCTGTACGACAGCCTGCCGGAAGCACCGTTTGGAAGATATATAAGAAAGCCCCGCCGTTTTTCGGCGGGGCTTTTGCATGGAATGCAAGTTAATCTTCGGCGTAGACAAACAGAAAACCGCTTTTCATCTCCACGCCAAACGTTTTCCCGGTGGTGATATTGCTAAGCGTCAGCCCCGTGCCGCCCAGCTTCAGGCGCGCGTTTTTAAGCGGGTATTTCAGCCCTTTTAAAGTTACCCCGGTGCAGTTTTTAAGCGGAATCAGGCTCACGCGCGCACCGGGACGGCAGGCAAAGCGGCGGTTTTTTTGAACCGGATAAAAATTCCATCCCGGTCCCGCGAACGTGAGGTCCATTTTTTTGGCGTACGGATAAACCGATAAAAAATTGCCGAGCGTAAAATCCCACCGGCCGCCGGCAAAGCCCGTCAGCGTGCAGGCCTTGCAGCCGCGCTTGACCAGCCAGTCCAGCGCTTTTTCCAAATCCGTATTGTTTTGGTTGTCTACAAAAATCAGGTTTTCGGGGGACACGCGTTTTTTGGCGGCGGGGGAAACGGAATCCAAATCCCCGATGATAACGTCCGGCGTAAGCCCGCCGGCCAGCGCGCGGTCGGCCCCGCCGTCGGCGGCCAGAATAAGGTCGGCCCGGGCGGCCAGGGATTTTAAAAACGCGGCGTCCGGCGTTTCGCCGTTACCTATCAACAATGCGCGCAACATAGCCTTTCTCTCCTTTTCGGCATAACAGCAAAATAACCAGCCCCGCGGCTACGCCCGCGTAGAACGGGTCCACCGCCTGCAGGACTTCGTGCTTGGGGATAAACCGCCAGGCGGTCATCACCGCCGCGCTGGTGAGGGACGAAAACACGAACAGCCGGTCGCTGATGCGGCCCGGGGAGAGGTATCCCATCAAAATAGGCACCAGTAAACACGCCGAGAAATAAGACCCCAGCACCAGCCAGATTTCCTTAAAACTGCCGTGGAACATATGCGCCATGGCAATCGCCAACAGGCCCACGGCAAAGATGGAAATGCGGTTGGAAAGCACAATGTTTTTAAAGCGGTTGCGCAGCAGGTCAAAGCTCAGCGTATTGGACGCGATGAATAAAAAGGAGTTGAGCGTGGAGAGAATAATGGCCAGCACGCCCGCCACAAAAAAACCTCTTAGGCCAATGGGCAGGAGCTGGATGGAGTAGAAAAAATACGCCTGGCCCGGCTCGGCCTGCGGCAGAAGCGCGCGCGCATAGAGCGACCCGGCGGTGGTGCACAGGTCAAAACAAAACCAGATGAAGGTGGAAATCAGTACGCCTTTTTTAACGACGGAAGGGCTTTTGGCCGCAAAACAGCGCTGGTAAAAGCTGGGGTCAATCAGCGTAGACAGGGCGATAAACCCCCAAATAAGCGTGTTCATCCACGAATTGCCGCCCGTTAAAGTAAAGTGCGAGGCCGGCAGATTGGCTTTTAAAAACCCCAGCCCGCCAAAGGTGCCCACGGAAAACACGACCACCAGCAGCACCGCGCTGCACATGACAAAAAATTGCACCAGGTCCGAAAACACGACGGAGCGGAACCCGCCCCAGGCGCTGTACAGCCCCGTAAACAGCGTGCCGAGCGCCATACCCGGCAAAATGCCGATGCCGAACACCATGTGTAAAAACATTCCCAGGCTCAGCACATACGCCACGGGCGTAATATAGAAAAATGTAAACAGCGCGGCCACCTTGGCCGATTTGGGGCCGAACATCCGGTTCGTCAGGTCCGGCAGGGTGAGGGACTGGTATTTGGCTACTTTGTCCGCAATAAAAAACGCAAAAATCAAATACGCCACATACCAAAAAACGCCCTGGGTAACAAAGTTGTAAATGCCGTAGTTAAATGTGATTTCGTTTACGCCGAAAATACCGCCGTACCACGTGGCTACCAGGGTGGCCACGAACAGCGGCAGCGTCAGCTGCCGGCCCATCAGCAGGTAGTCCAGCACGCTCATCGGCTTTTCGCCCTGTTTTTTCTTGAGTCGCCGGTTGCCGTACACAGCCGCCGCGGCCGTGGCCGCGAGCACCGCAAAGAATACCCACCAGTCGGCGGCGTGAAAGTAGGAAACGGTTTTCAGTTCGTTTAACATAATTCCTCGCAGGGATTGCTGTAATGAAAAACCCCTTGGCGGGCCAAGGGGCTTAAATTTATTTTACCAAATATAATACGCCGGGATAAGAAGCAGCATGGAAAGCGTGATAAGTATTATCTCCAGCTTTAAAAACCACTTCACCCACATCGGGTACGATATCCCCGCCAGGGCCAGCGCGCCCATGGTAACCGGCGCGGTGGGGATAATCGGGTTGCCCCAGCCTTCGCCGAACTGGTACGCGAGGATAACCGTCTGGCGCGATACGTTGACCAGGTCCCCCAGCGGCACCATAATGGGCATCGTCAGCACCGCCTGGCCGGAGCCGGAGGCGATAAAGAAGTTCAGCACCGTCTGGATGACGAACATGGCCTGCGAAGCCAGAATCGGGTGCAGGCCGCCCACGCTTTGGGTCATGGCGTGCAGGAACGTGTCCAGAATGTGGCCGTTTGTGGCTACGATAACGATGGAGCGCGCCAGCGCCATCAGGATGCATACGCCCACCATGGATTTGGCGCCGTCAATAATGGCGTCGGTGGATTGGTCCAGCGTGAGTTTGCCGAAATACGCGCTGGCGATGGACACGCCCAGAAACACGGCCGCGATTTCAATCATATACCACTGGTAGCGGATGACGCCGTAAAACAGCACGGCCATACCCAGCGCAAACGCGGCGATAACCAACTTGTGCGCGCGGGTCAGGCGGAAGGAATCGTCCACCACTACGTCGTTGATGATTTTCAGTTCGGCGCGTTTTTCCAGGTCCATTTTATAGGTAAGGCTTTTGGTCGGGTTTTTGCGCACGCGCTCGCCGTACCAGGTAAAAAACCCCGCCACGACGGACGTGAAAATAAACCAAATCAGCAGGCGGTACTGCCAGCCCGAATACATCGGCAGCTGCGCGATGGTCTGCGCGATGCCTACGGTGAACGGGTTGACGAACGCCGACGAGAAGCCGGTAAACGCGCCGATGAACGGGATGGACATGCCGACTACGGTGTCATATCCCAAAGAGAGCGCGAGGGGGATAAAGATGGGGATAAAAATAAGCGTTTCTTCTTCCATCCCGAACATGGCCCCGCACAGGGAAAATAAAAACATACATACCGGAATAAACAGCTTCTTATATTGGGGCTTGTTGGCAAAGAAATAGCTGATTTTCTTAATCATCGTGTTGATGGCGCCCGTACGTTCAATAATCGTAAACAGGGCTCCCACCACCAGGATAAACGCGATGATTTCGGCGCACTGCGTGAAACCTTCTACGGGGGCGGCCAGAATGTCGCCGATGCTTTGCGGGTTTTTAGCCACGCTGTGATAGGATCCGGCCACCGCATAGGTGCGGCCGCCGTCTTCTACGCGTTCATACAGGCCGGAGGGGACGATCCACGTCAGCGCGGCCACGAACACCATAATGGAGAACACCAGAAAATAGGTGTTGCACAGCATTTTTTTCATTTAGTTTTGTTTTCCTCTTTTTCGTACGGCATGGTACGTCTTTTTTGTGCAGCGTTTGCATAAAAAACGTCCCGCCGGCTCAAACAAGGGCGCAGGGCCCAAAAATTGCGGCGGGACGCAAAAAATTATTGCCACTTCATCAAATACGGCGGAATGAGCAGCGCAAAAGACAAGAGATACATCACGATTAACAGCGGCAGCATCCATTTCAGCCATTTGGGGTACGCGATGCGCGCAAACCCGATGGCGGCGATGGTTACGGGGTCGGTCGGGATAATCATATTCATCCAGCTGCCGCCCAGTTGGAAAGCCAGCACCATCGTCTGGCGCGTAATGCCGATTAAATCGGCCAGCGGCGCCAGAATGGGCATCGTCAGCACGGCTTTGCCGGAGCCGGAGGGGATGAAAAAGTCAATCACCGTCTGGAGCATCATGGCCGCCCACGACGCGCACACCGGGTGCAGGTGTTTGATGGCGGAGGACATCCAGTCCAGCATCGTATCCAAAATATGGCCGTTGTTGGCGATAATGACAATGGCCTGCGCAAAGCACAGCAGCATGGCGATTTCGGCCATGCCGCGCACGCCGTCAAAGAACGCGTCGGTAAATTTCTGCATGCTCATTTTGCCTAAAAAGCCGCACACAAAGCCTACGCCCAGGAACAGCGCGGCGATTTCGGTAATGTACCATCCGCTTTCTTCCAGGTGCAGCATTTGCATCAGGTCAATGCCCCACATACCCTCAATCATGGAGCAAATCTGCGGTTTAAGCACGCCTGCAATCAGCGTTACCATCCCCAGGCCAAACGCGATTAACACCAGTTTTTGGCGGCGGGTGATGCGGGTTTCTTCTTTATTGAGTTTTAATTCTTTGCGTTTTTCAATGTCAAATTCGTAGGTTAAGCTTTTGGTCGGGTCTTTATGGATTTTGCGGGCATACACGCTCAGCCAGGTAATCACGACCGACGTGCAGATAATCCAGATAATAAAGCGGTAGCCGATACCCGAATACAGGGGCACCTGCGCGATGCCCTGCGCGATGCCTACGGTGAACGGGTTGGTAAACGCCGCCGCAAAGCCGACGCCCGCGCCGATAAACGGTATGGCGGTGCCGAGGGCGGAGTCGTACCCCAGCGAAAGCGCCAGCGGGATAAAAATGGGAATAAAGATTAAAGCTTCTTCGCACATCCCGAACGTGGCGCCGCAGAGGGAGAACACGATAATGCCCAGCGGAATGAACATAAAACGCAAATGCGGTTTGCGCTGGAAAAATCCGCTGGCGGCCTGAATGCCCGCCGCGATGGCGCCGGTTTTTTCCACCACGGCCAGCACGCCGCCGATAACCAGCAGGAAGACGATTACTTCCGCCGTTTTGGAAAAACCCTGAATGGGGGCTTTTAAAACGTCAAACAGGCCTTGGGGGTTGGCCGGAACGGGATGGTAAGTGCCGGCGACGACGACCTGGCGGCCGTCCACATCCATTTTGTCATATGCGCCGCTGGGCACCACCCAGGTCAGCGCCGCTACAACCGCCACGATGGAAAGAATGATGGCGAACGTGTTGAGCTTGATTTTGGACAGAATTCTAGACATTTCTTTTCTGTGTTTCCTCTGTGTTTTGTAAAATAAATAATAATTTAATATTTTACTAAATAACGCTTTTCCCCGGGTGGAATATTTTTGCGCCGCGTTTGTTTTTTGCCGGCGGCGCGGGTCCCGGAACGGGGCCCATTTTTCGGCTGGGCCCAACGGCCCTTGCATTGGAAGGCCGCCAAACGTTAAACTATAAAAGGCGGGTTCGGTTTTTCCCCAACGGCCCGCGCGGCTGTTTGCTGATTTTATCTGAAGGAGAATATATATGAGAATTTGGCTGGCGTGTGTTTGCTGTCTGCTGGTGGGCGCGTCTTCGGCGCAGGCCCAGTGGCTTAAAAATCTGGGCGGTTTGATGCGCGGTTTGCGCGGGGCGGAAGTCCAAGCGCTTACCATGACCCAAAAACGGGCGGCGGCCGCCGCGGTGCAGCGCGAAGTGGCGCTGGGCCGTATAGCGGCGGGCACGGTGCAGACCCATTCGCTTAAACGCATGCTGTATGGATATCATCTCACGGCGGCGCGCCATTTCCCGCAGCTGGCCGCCAAGCCGGCGGCGGAAGCCTCCAACGCGGTGGAGGAGCTGGTGCTTTCCCTGCCGGTATTTGTAAAAGAAGAAAATATTTTAATCTCCCAAATCCCCGGTATCCGCAAGCCGTATGACGTATATATCCAGGCTTTGATGACGGACTCCTGGGGCAACTGGCTGGAAAGCCGCACCGCGGCGGCGGATGCCGCCGTGCCCGTGCCCGCCGTTTCCCGCCGGGACTTAAAAAGCGCCCGCGCGCTGCATAAGGACATGACGGCCCGGTTTAATGAAATGTACGCCGCGCTTCCGGCGGAGGATAAAAATTTGTCCGCCCAGTTTTCCCGCGTGATGCTGAATATGGAGCAGGCCACAAACTGGGACGTGCAGACCATGGACAATTTACGGCATTACTTCGGTAATATCTTAAAACCTTATATTGAAAAACAGGCCGGGCTTACCCCCCGCGAATTGCTGCACGCGTACGATATTCTGGCCGTGGCCAATATGATGACGGAGCGTTTTAAAGTCCGCACGCAAAGAGGCCTGGCCACCGCGCCCATATTTTTGCTTAACGAGAGTTTGCAGCGGGTGTCTCGCCTGGTACATACCGGGCTGCCGCCGGCCTCGGGTTCCGCCCGGGAAAATTTCCTGCGGCGCTGGTACCAAAACCTGGCCAAATAATGCGCTTTCCGTAAAAAGGGCCCCGCGGGGCCCTTTTTCATGCCCTTTGCGCCGCCGTATTTTATATACTTATCTATATGCTTTATATCGTCCCTACGCCAATCGGCAATTTGCAGGATATCACCTTGCGCGCGCTGGAAACGCTCAAGGCCGCCGACGCCGTTTTGTGCGAGGATACGCGCCGCACGCAGATTTTGCTGTCGCACTTCGGCATTTCCAAGCCGGCGTTCCGTTATAACGAGAACGACCCGCATTCCGTGGCCCGCTGCCTGGAAGCGTTAAAAAGCGGCAAGACCTGCGCTTTAGTGTCGGACTGCGGCACGCCGTGCATTTCGGACCCGGGGTGGAAGCTCGTCAAAGAAGCCGTGGCGGCGGGGATAAAAGTTTCGTCGCTTCCCGGCCCGAGCGCCGTGGCCTGCGCGCTGGCGGGGGCGGGCATAACGGGCGGAGCGTTTACGTTTTTGGGTTTTCTGCCGCGCAAACCCGGCAAGGCCGCCAAATTAATTGCCGCGGCCTATGCGCTGGAACACCCGGTGGTGATTTACGAGTCGCCCTACCGCGTGGTGAAAATGCTGGAACTGATAGCTAAAACATTGGGGGAAAACACGCCGGTGGTATTGGCGCGCGAGCTGTCCAAGGTATACGAAGAATGGCTGCGCGGGACGGCGGGCTCTTTGGCGGCGGAGCTGGCCAAAAAGAGCAAGGTGCAGGGGGAATTTGTCTTGATTATTGACCGTCCGGCCGGGCCGGAACGGGAGGAAAACAATGCGCCGGACCCATATTTTTAAAACCATGGAAATGACGGACGAATACCTGGAGATGGCCGCGCGCGCGGTGGACGGCGGCGCCGTGGCCGTAGTGCCGACGGATACGGTATACGGCATCGGCACCGGCGCTTTTTGCGAGCCGTCCATTGAAAAAATTTACCGTATTAAAGAACGCCCGGCGGGCAGCCCGCTGCAGATTTTAACGGGCACCCTTGCCCAGGCGCGCGAGGTGGCGGTATTTTCCGAGGCGGCCGAAAAGCTGGCCGCCGCCTATTGGCCCGGCGCGCTGACGGCTATTTTACCGCCCGCCGAAAAGGGCAGAGCGCTGACGCGCGGTTTTGCGGGGCTGGGCCTGCGCGTGCCCGGAAACGCGTTTCTTGTCAGCCTGCTGGCGCGGATGAAAGCGCCCCTGGCGTGCACCAGCGCCAACCTGCACGGCCAGCCCGTGCTGACGGACGAGCGGACCATTTTGGAAACGTTTGACGGAAAGGTGGATTTTATTTTCTTGGGCGGAACTTTAAGCCCGACGGCTTCCAGCGTGGTGGATTTAACGGCGGAGCCGCTTTTACTGCGCGAGGGCGGCGTGCCCCGCGCGGAGCTTGAAAAAACGCTTGGCTTCCGCCTGGGCGTAAAGTAGGGGAGGAAACGGATTATGACCCTGTGGCAAATTTTAGTTTCGTATTCGCTGTTGGTGGCGGCGTCGCTGTCGCTGGTTACGTATTGGATTACAAAAAAGTTCGTGCTTAAAAAAATGAAACGCACGATTATGAAGGCGGAGCACAATTACCAGCAGCAAATCGCCACGCTGCAAATGCAGCTTTCGGGCAAAGTGAATGTGCTGGAAGGCATGGTGGAAAAACTGCGCCTGTCCAACCAGGAGCTCAACCGGTTAAACGAAATCCGCTCCAAATTTATGTCCATTGTGGCGCACGACCTGCGCCAGCCGCTTTCGTCCATTCAGGGCTTTACGTCCGTTTTGATGATGGATAACCCGCCGGGCGGCGGCAGTAATGACCAGATTGCCTTAAACAACATTTTAAAAGCCACCGACAATATGAATATGCTGATGGCGGATTTGATGGATATTTCCATGATTGAATCCGGCCGGTTTAAAATGGACGCGCAGCCGTTTAACTTCAACACCCTGCTTAACGACGTCATCACGCTTCAGTCCGTCAACGCGCAGAAGAAAGGCATTTTCCTGCAAAAGTGCGAATATCCCGCCGAAGTAACCGTGGTGGCGGACCGTTTCCGCATTTCGCAGGTGATTAACAATTTAATCGGAAACGCCATCAAATTTTCGCCCCAGGGCGGCCGCGTGGAAGCGCGTTTCTACCTGTTGGACGGGATGGTGAAGTTTAAAGTGTCCGACAACGGCCCCGGTATTTTACATTCCGAAAAAAGCAAAATTTTCCAAAAGTTCCACCAGTCCGATAACGACCGCAACCTTAAAAAACAGGGCTGGGGGCTCGGTTTGTCCATCGCGCAGGAAATCGTAAACGCGCATGGCGGAGAAATCGGCGTGGAAAGCGCCGGGCTCGGCCAGGGTTCCATGTTCTGGTTCGCCATTCCGCAGACGGCGGCCGTTACTCCGAAAGAACCCGCGGAACAGGCCGTATCTGACACGAAAGGGGTATAGAGCGGATGAAAAGAGTTAAAATTACGGTGTTAAAAACCACTTTTGACGCGGAACTGGCCGCCGAATACGGCGCGGAAGGGCTGGGGCCCTGCCCGATGTTAAAGGCCGGCCAGGTGTTTTACGCCGATTATGCCAAACCTGCAGGCTTTTGCGACGAAGCTTGGAAAGCCGTTTACCAATATGTGTTTGCATTGGCTCACGGCGCGGGCGGCGGCGTATTTTACTACGGGGACTGGATTAGAAAACCCGGCGTGGCCGTCTGCAGCTGTAACGACGGCCTGCGGCCCGTTATCTTTAAACTGGAAGCTACGGACGAAGAAGCGACAATCAATTATACGCCCGTGCGTTAAGTACATTTTGCCGGCTTTCACCGCCCCGCGTTTTTAAAAGCGCGGGGCTTTTTGTTTGTGAGCGGTGCGCGGGGATAGAGTGTGCATAAAAAATCCTCCGCCGTAAAGCGGAGGATTTTAAATAAAGGGGCAGCCGATACCCCGGATTCTGTCGGCCCCTGCGGGCCGGGATAACCATTACTCTAAGCGGCCTACTTGGTCGCGAACGCGGGCTACGTATGGACCGGTTTGGCCTTGCTCCGTGCGGGGTTTGCCTTGCCGCGTTTATTGCTAAACGCGCGGTGCGCTCTTACCGCACCATTTCAACCTTACCCTTGCGGGCGGTATTTTTTCTGTTGCACTTTCCGTCCGGCGGGGTAATATGGCCCCGCCGTCCCGCCCTTTCGGACGGCGCATCGCCCTGTGGAGTCCGGAAGTTCCTCCCCGCGTACCGGAATCGGCCGGGGGCGGTTATCTGGGCTGCCCAAAATATTGTAGCAAAAACGGTTAAAACCCGCCGAATAAATCCGGCTGTTCGGGGCCTTTGGGCTTGGCTTTTTTAGCCGCCGGTTTGGGGGGTTGTGCGCGCCGGACCGGCGCCACTTCCACGCCGTTCACCGCGTTCTGCGCCGGCTGGGGCGCGGCGGAGATTTCTTCATCCTCCAGCCAGTGTTCAATGGGGTTAAAGCCGACGGACTGTTTGGCGTCCATAGCTTTATTGGCAAGCGCGTCGGGCGCTTTGTTTAAATGGCGCAGTACGTGTTTGATGTGCAGGGTAAACGGCGCGGCCAGGCGGCGGATGACGGCCATGCGCGCGGCCAAATCCGGGTGTTTTATTTTGTATTCGCCCAGGTATTGTTTGACGAGCAGCAGCGAGTCCGACTCTATAAAAAGCTCCGTGGCGCCCAGCTCCGCCGATTTGATAAGCGCGAGTTTTAAAGCGGTGTATTCGGCCTGATTATTGGTGCAGTGAGGCATAAAGTGCCCTTCCTGGGCCAGGATTTTGCCGTCCGTCTGGCAGATGACGTACGCCGCCGCCCCGGGGCCGGGGTTGCCGCGCGATCCGCCGTCTATATTAATTTTTACTTGCATACCGTATTGTAGCAAATCGGTGCGCGCGTTTAAATAAATTGCCGTGCGCGCCGGGCACAATTTCGTATAATAAAAAAGTTGACCCGAACGAGTATATATGATTAAACTGAGAAAAAGAAAATTACAACTGAAATTAAAATGGGGCCTGCTGCCCGGCGTCATCTGCGCCATCGTGCTGGGTATTGCGTGCGGCCTGTTTTTCCCCGAGTGGCTGGTGCGCGTGGCTCTTACGTTCAACGGGCTATTCGGCAACTTTTTGGGATTTATTATTCCGCTTCTTATTGTGGGGCTGGTGGCTCCGGGCATTGCGGAACTGGGCCGCAGCGCGGGGAAACTGCTTTTTATTACCGCCGCGCTGGCGTACGGGTTTACGCTGGCCTCCGGGTTTTTCAGCTATGCGGTGTCGGACTGGAGCTTCCCGTACCTGCTGGACGCGTCGGCCAAAACGGCGCAGTTTGCGGCGGCGGCTGATTTAAAACCGTATTTTACCGTCGCGATGCCGCCGTTGATGGACGTAATGGCCGCGCTGGTGCTGGCGTTTACGCTGGGGCTGGGGATGGCCGTCATCCAGGGCAGCCGCTTAAAAGGCATTATGCTGGATTTTCGCGATATTATTGACAAAGTCATCGTGCGCGTGATTATTCCGCTTCTGCCCTACTATATTTTCGGCATTTTCCTGAATATGACGGTGGCCGGCCAGGTAACCGCCGTGCTGGGAGTGTTTGCCAAAATTATCGTACTTATTTTTGCCATTACGGCCGTGATGCTGGTACTGCAATTTACCGCCGCCGGCCTGGCGGCGCGCCGCAACCCGTTCCCGATGCTGAAAACGATGTTGGTTTCGTACATAACGGCGCTGGGCACGCAGTCTTCCGCGGCCACCATTCCCGTAACGCTGAAGCAGACCGTTAAACTGGGCGTGCGCGAGGAAGTGGCCGGATTTGTGGTGCCTCTGTGCGCGACCATTCACCTTTCGGGCAGTACGATGAAAATCGTGGCGTGTGCGCTGGCGATTTTGTTTATGAGCGGCCAGCCCGTGCCCTTTGCGCAGTTTGCGGGATTTATCTGCATGCTGGGTGTGACCATGGTGGCGGCCCCGGGCGTGCCGGGCGGCGCGATTATGGCCGCGCTGGGTATTTTGCAGAGTATGCTGGGCTTTGGCGAAGCCGAACTCGGGCTGATGATTGCGCTCTATATTGCGATGGACTCCTTCGGCACCGCGTGTAACGTAACGGGCGACGGCGCGATTGCCGTCATCGTGGACAAAATCTATTCCCGCCGCGCGCCCCAGCCCCGGCCGGCGGTTCCCGTGCCGGACGAGCCCCGCAACCCGCAGGGCATTCGCATCGGATAACCGTTATTTTTTGGAAAAACGGGTCAGCCCTTTTGGGGTTGACTCGTTTTTTTTTTTTGATAAATTGGGATTATCAACTTATTATAAATAGGGGGATATATCCCGTGCAGAAAAGCCTCGGATTTACGCTTATAGAGCTGTTGGTAGTCGTTTTAATCATAGGTATTTTAGCGGCGGTAGCCTTGCCGCAATATACCAAAGCGGTGGAAAAAAGCCGTATTTCGGAAGCGGTTTCTTTGTTCCGTCAGGTTGCGGAGTCCCAGCGGCGTTACCGGCTTGCCAATGGTTATTATAACCGGGATGTAACCGGGCTGGATATCAGCGTGCCCGGCTTGGGCGGGAACGGCGGATATGGGTTTAACAACTGGCGGGGAAAAGATTTTCAGTTTTTTTTGGAAGGCCCGGTGGAGGGGAGCGTCAATTCTTCTTTAATAGGAAAAGCCTATTTGCGCCGCCTGGACGGGAAATATGCACAAGCGTCACAATGGTATGCCGTGTATATGTTGCTGAGTCCGGACGGGCTGTTCCGGCTTTGGTGCACAAATGAGTATGACCCCAATTATGGTTTTGGCAGCTGGAAAAATTTTAACCCTTCTGGGGAAGCTTCTTCTTTATGCCGAGCCGTGAGCGGAAATGCAAATGGTTTGATTTTGGAAACCAATCTTTAGTGAGTGATGTTTAAAATCTGAGGCCGCGTGTTTTTGGGTGCTTTTTGTCGGTATAAAAAGTAGGGAATAATTACCAAAACGGTGTGGCTTCACCAGTCGGATGGTTCCGTCAGGGAAAGGGGTGGGCGGACCCTGCGGGCGGCCCGAAGTCGTGTCCGTTTTGCTGTTTTATGCAGGTCTTAGCCCTGTTTATAAAACGCCTCAAGGCGGAAGAATGTTTTTACTTGTTTGAGCGAAGCGAGTTGTAAAAACATCCGCCGCGAGTGCGTTTTATAGGGCCCGACCTGCGAGTTTTTTTCCTACTTTTTGTCGGCACAAAAAGTAGGAAATACTTTTGGAATCTTATCAGAAAAAGGGGCCTTGCAGGCCGTGCAGACTTTGTGGTGCTTGGCAACATTGTGTAAACAGTGTGGCTCAATTAGTCGGATGTACCCGCATAGAGAACCGCCCCCAGAAAGCTTTTGCATCCCCGAATGTTTCTCTCCCAAGTATCTAAAAGTGCCGTATATTGCCAGGCCCTGGCCAGGCCAGGTTGCCTGCCCCCGGCAAGGGGGTTGATTTGTTTTTTTTTTTTGATAAATTGGGAATATCAACTTATATAAATAGGGGGATATATCCCGTGCAGAAAAGCCTCGGATTTACGCTTATAGAGCTGTTGGTGGTGGTGTTAATTATCGGTATATTGGCCGCGGTAGCGGTGCCGCAATACCGTAAGGCGGTGGCAAAGGCGAGAACCGTTCGTATCCTGCCGTTGTTGCGCGCTTTAGCGGACGCGGAAGAACGCTTTTATATGGCTAACGGGTACTATGTGACCGCGATAGAGGATATAGAGAGTTTGGATGTCGTTTGGCCTGACAAATACCTGCCTGACGGAAAAATGGCCCGATGGGATATAAACGGTGATGGCGTGGTCGCCACGTATAATTACCGGGTGGATATGCCGCCGGTGGGATATTTTTTCCATTATGGAAACACCAGCCATCCCATAAAAGGAAAGTTTTACTGCAACGGGTACGATTCGGAGCTAAAAGCGGAGATTTGTCGCTCTCTGGGGAACCCCGTTTATTCCTGGACACCGCATTTTACGTATTGGTAAGCGGGTAACAGTATTTCATTTGTATACCCCTCTTAGTAAAATAAAAATTAAATGCCGTTAGGTTGTCGTCGTTTCTGCGGCCTTTAGATTGTCCATAAAAATCCATTTTTGGATCCGCAAAAGCCAAACTTGTCTGAGGCGTAGTTGCCGAGTTGTTTGGCTGCGTCCAAAAATGGATTTTTATAATCGCAGGCCGCGGGTCTTTTGGATACTTTTCTTCCCTAAGAAAAGTATCAGACGAGCCCTTGGTCCAGCATCGCATCGGCCACTTTTTTAAATCCGGCGATGTTGGCCCCCGCCATATAATTGCCCTTCATGCCGTATTCTTCGGCGGACGACAGACAGCTGGAATGGATGCTGCCCATAATGCGCTGGAGATATTGGTCCACTTCTTCGCGGGTCCAGTACACGCGCATACTGTTCTGCGTCATTTCCAGGCCCGATACGGCCACGCCGCCGGCGTTGGAAGCTTTGCCGGGAGAATACAAAATGCCCGCGGCCTGGAACGCCTCAATCGCGCCCGGCGTGCACGGCATATTGGACCCTTCGCAGACGCATTTGCAGCCGTTTTTAAGCAGCAGTTTGGCGTCTTCGGTATGCAGTTCGTTTTCGCAGGCGGTGGGGCAGGCCACGTCGCACGGGATATCCCAGGTTTTCTTGCCGGGGCGGAAGTGCGCGCCTTTAAATTTCCGGTCGTATTCTTTTAGGCTTCCGCGGCGGACGAATACCAGGTCTTTGAGGAAAGCCAGTTTTTCTTCGTCCACGCCGTTTTCGTCGTAAATACTGCCGTCGTAATCCATAAACCCGACCACTTTCGCGCCCAGCTGGGTCAGTTTTTCAATCGCGTAAATGCCCACGTTGCCGGTGCCGGAGACAATGCATGTTTTGCCTTTTAAGCTGTCGCCCTTGGTGGCCAGCATATTCTGCGCAAAGTACGCCACGCCGTAGCCGGTGGCTTCCGGGCGCAGCAGACTGCCGCCCCAGTTGGGCTTTTTGCCGGTAAACGCGCCGGTAAAATCGTTGGTGAGTTTTTTATATTGCCCGAACATATAGCCGATTTCGCGCGCGCCGCAGCCAAGGTCTCCGGCCGGAATGTCGGTGTGATAGCCGATGTGGTGGTAAAGCTCGTTGATAAACGAATGGCAGAAACGCATGACTTCACTGTCGGACTTGCCGCGCGTGTCAAAATCGCTTCCGCCTTTGCCGCCGCCTAAAGGCAGGGTGGTAAGACTGTTTTTAAACACCTGTTCAAAGCCTAAAAATTTAAGCACGTCCTGCGTAACCGTTTCGTGAAAGCGCATTCCTCCTTTATACGGCCCCAGCGCGCTGTTGTACTGCACGCGGAAACCGCGGTTGACGTGCACGCCGCCGTTGTCGTCCTGCCACGGCACGCGGAAGATGATGGTGCGTTCCGGCTCTACGATACGCTCTAAAATTCTCTCTTTGATGTAAACGGGTTTCTGGTCCAGAACGGGTTTTAAAGTGCTGACTACTTCGAAGACGGCTTGGTGGAAAACTTTCTGCGCGGGATCTCTTTTGGTTTGTGCCGCCAGAAACTCAGCGGTATAAGTATTGGTGTCCATAGTGTCTCCTTTTAGGGGTGCTTCTATCCCCATTATAAACATATCTTCCGTGCGAAAGCAAGGGGGATTTTCGGCGTGAAATATGTTAATATATACACAAATCCCGCGCCCCCGCGCGGCAGGAGCCCCGAGTATGAAACTTTCCTCTAATATGGAAGATTACCTGGAAGCCGTTTCCCTTTGCGCCAACGACAAAGGCGCCGCGCGCGTGAGCGACATCCGCGATATGCTGGGCGTCAAAACGCCGAGCGTAACGGGCGCCATAAAAGCGCTGGCCGAGGCCGGCTACGTCCGCCACCAGCCCTACAGCGGCGTGGAACTCACCGCTAAAGGCCGCCGCGCGGCGGAAGACGTTAAAAAACGCCACGCCATTTTAAGCCGCTTTTTAACCGAAATCATCGGCGTAAACCCCAAAACGGCCGACATTGACGCCTGCAAAATGGAGCACACCGTCAGCCGCGAAACCCTGGAAAAACTGCATGATTACCTGCACCGCAAAACCGGCGAAAAATAATGGAAATGTGAAGTTCCCCCAGCGGGGCCGCCGGCCCTTTTGAACCGTTTTGCGCTCTTGTAAGCGCCTTCCCGGTTTCATATAATATAATTATATCCTTATATAGAGAGAGTGTACTTCCATGGCAAAAAATAAATACTCACACACCGTTTTGCTCCCCAAGACGGATTTTCCCATGCGCGCCGGACTCGCGCAGAAAGAACCCAAAATTTTGGAATTTTGGCAGTCCATCAATCTTTACGAAGCGATGCTCAAAAAAAATGAGGCCGGCAAACATTTTGTTTTGCACGACGGGCCGCCCTACGCCAACGGGAAGATTCACATCGGGCACGCGTTAGATAAAACTATTAAGGATATTATTATTAAAAGCCGCGCGATGACGGGTTACTACACCCCTTACGTTCCGGGGTGGGACTGCCATGGCCTGCCGATTGAACAGGCGCTTTTAAAAGAGCTGAAACAGGACAAAAAACACATCACGGACGTGCCCGCTTTCCGCAAAAAAGCGCGCGAGTTCGCCGCTAAATTTATTGACCTCCAGCGCCAGGGCTTTAAACGCCTGGGCGTTCAGGGCGACTGGGACGACCCGTACCTGACGATGTCCCCGCGCTACGAGGGCATCACCATCGGCGTGTTTTTGGATTTGATTGAAAAGGGCTACGTCTATAAAGGCCAAAAAACCATCACCTGGTGCTCCCACTGCGAAACCGCTTTGGCGGACGCGGAAACGGAATACAAGGACGTCGGCTCCTCTTCCATTTATCTGCGCTTTAGGCTGGCGAACCCCAAAAAGGAAGTGTTCGGCGAGCTGGATTATACCAAGCCCGTCAGCCTGGCTGTCTGGACCACGACGCCGTGGACCATCCCTTCCAACATGGCCGCCGCCGTTTCCAACACCGAAGACTACGCCGTGCTGCAGGACGAGCACACCAAAGAATACTATGTGGTGGCCGAAAAGCTGGCGGAAGAATTTTTGAAAAACACCGGGCTGGACTGCGTGCAGGCCGGCAAGGTGGCGGGAGCCGATTTGGTGGGGCTGAAGTATTATCATCCGCTTTCGCATAAAGAAAACCCCGTCATCTGGACCGATTTCGTGGCGATGGACACCGGTGTGGGTATTGTGCACATCGCGCCCGGCCACGGCGAGGACGACTTCCGCGCCGGCAAGCAGTGGGGGCTGGAAACGTTCTGCCCCGTGGACGAAAAAGGCTGCTACACCAAAGACGCGGGCGTGTTTGAAGGAATGCACGTGTTTGAAGCCAATCCGCTGATGGTTAAAAAATTGGACGAACTCGGCGCGCTCATCAAAGAACAGGAAATCACCCACAGCTATCCGCACTGCTGGCGCTGCCACAACCCGATTATTTTCCGCGCCACCGAACAGTGGTTTATGAATATTGACAAGGACGGCCTGCGCCAAAAACTGATGGACAATCTGTCCAACGTCAAATTCTATCCGGCGGGCGGCGAAGAGCGTATGCGCTCCATGATCGGCCTGCGCCCGGACTGGTGTCTTTCCCGCCAGCGCTTCTGGGGTACGCCGGTAACCATCTTGTATTGTAAAAAATGCGGCAAACCGCAGGTGGACCACAAATTGTTTGAGTTCATCAAATCCCGCGCTATGGAAGAAGGTTCCGACTTTTGGTTTACCGACCCCGTGGAAAAATTAATGCCCGAGGGCTACCGGTGCTCCTGCGGCGGAACCGAATTTAAAAAAGAAACCGATATTTTGGACGTCTGGCTGGACTCCGGCGTTTCGTGGGCGGCGGTGCTGAAAGACCGCGGCATCACCTTCCCGGCGGACGTATATTCCGAAGGGTCCGACCAGCACCGCGGCTGGTTCCAGAGCTCGTACATCCCTTCGTTTACGCTGGAAGGCACGGCTCCGTTTAAAACCATTTTAACGCACGGCATGGTGCTGGACCAGTACGGCCGCCCGATGCACAAGTCTTTGGGCAACAGCGTAGACCCCGAGGACGTGATTAACAAATACGGCGCGGATATTCTGCGCCTGTGGGTTTCGTTTGCCGACTATCAGGGCGACGTGCGCATTTCGGACGAAATTTTAGGCGGCCCGATTGATACGTACCGCAAAATCCGCAATACGGTGCGTTACGCGCTGGGCAATCTGTCCGATTACGACCCGGCCCAACACCGCGTGCCGGGCAAAGAACTCGCGGAGATGGACCGCTATATGCTGGGCCGTTTGGACTCGCTCATCCAGGAAGTGCATGCGGGTTACGGCGATTTTAACTTCCGCCGCGCTATGCGCGCCATCACGGATTTCTGCATCTTGGATTTGTCCTCTTTTATGCTGGACGCTTCCAAAGACCGCCTGTACACGCTGGGCGCTTCGTCCCCGGCGCGGCGCAGTGCGCAGACCGTGCTGGCCGAAATTGCGGTAACCTTACTGCAGCTGATGGCGCCGGTGTTGTCTTTCACCGCTGAAGAAGCTTGGCAGGAACTGCGCAAAACCGCCCTGGGGCGCGACTTGCCGCAGAGCATTTTCCTTTCCAATATGCCGCAGAACGCTTCGCTTATCCCCGACGTAAAACTGGAGGAAAAGTGGAACAAGATCCGCCGCGTGCGCGAAACCGTGCAAAAAACGCTGGAAGAAGCGCGCCAGAAAGGTGTTATCGGGTCTTCTTTGGAAGCGAAGGTGATTTTTAAAACTTCCGACCCGGCCGTCAAAGCGTTCCTGGAAGAAACGAAAACGCTGTGGCCGGAAATCGCCATCGTGTCCGACGTGGAAATTGCGGACGGAGAAGAAGAGCTGACGGTGTCGGCCGAGCACGCCGCCGGGCAGAAATGCGCCCGCTGCTGGCAGTGGAAGCAGGACGTGGGGGCCGAAGCCGCCCATCCGGACCTGTGCGCCCGCTGCGCCTGCGTGCTGGACAAAGAAGGCTTTGTCATAGAAGAAGAGGAAAAAGTCGGTGCGTAACGCGTGGAATAAATCCCGCGAATGGCTTTTACGCAACTATACGGTTGTAAGCGCATTGTGCGCGATTTTCCTGTTTGACCACCTGACCAAAGTGGTCGCTCTTTTGTACCTGCCGGACGACCCCGTGAAAATTTTTCCGTTCTTCTACTTGACGTACGTGGAAAACACGGGGGCGGCCTTCGGGATGATGAAAAACGGCAATTTCCTGCTGATTTTTGTGATGCTGGCCATCATCGCCTACATTATCATCAGCTGGAAAGAGCTGTGTTCCTACGGCCGGCTGGTAAAATGGGGCGCGGTGTTTATTTTGGCGGGTGCATTGGGCAATCTTTATGATAGAATAACCTTAGGCTTTGTAGTGGACTTTTTGGATTTCCGGGTCTGGCCCGTGTTTAACGTGGCCGATTCCTTTATTACAATTGGCGGCTGTATGTTTGCGCTTTCTTTGCTGCTGCAGCTGGGTAAAAAACGGGAGGAAAAATGAGAAAAGTGTTAGGGTTGGCCGCGGCGGTTTTGCTGCTGGCGGCGTGCGGAAACGCAGATAAACGTCTTTTTAAACAAGCCCAGCTGGCTACGTCCAAGGGTAATTACACGCAGGCTTTGCAGCTTTACTCCCGCCTGATTAAACAGGACCCCAAAAATTCGGCGGCGCTGGTCAACCGCGGCATTTTGTGGGAACGCCTGCCCGTTAAAGACGCCAAAGAACGCGCCAAAAACCGCTCCTACGCCGAGCAGGATTACAAACGCGCGATTGAAGTAAACCCTAATCTGCCGGAAACGTACAACAACCTGGGCGCTTTGTACATTGATATGGGCCGCTATACCGACGCCCTTTACCAGCTGACCGAAGCCGTCGGCCGCAATCCCAATTATTTTACCGCCCTTATGAACCGCGCCGTCGCCAATTACCGCCTGGGCCGCGCGTCGGCCGCGCTGGCGGATTTCAACAGCGCGTTTAAACTGCGCCAGGACGAGCCTCTTTTGTTCTTAAACCGCGGTCTGGCGTATTTTGACTTGGGCCAGTACGAAGCCGCCGTGGACGATTACACCTATTTAATTTCCTTAAACCCCGACGACGCCCGCCCGTACCTGGAGCGCGCCCGCGCGTTTATTAAAATGGGCTATCCCGCCAATGCATATGCGGATTTGGAAGAGGCCGTCACCATTAAGCCTTCTTATGCCCTGGCCTACTATTATATGGGCGATTTGATGTACCGCAAAGGCGAGACCGATTATGCGCTGGGCCTCCTGGTTAAATCCAAAGAACTCGCCAGCCAATACGTGCCGACCTACGACCTGATGGGCGATATGCTCTCGGTGGAGGACCCGGTGGCCGCCACCGCCAACTATATGGTGGCCAAAAAGCTGGACCCCGCCAATGCCGCCAAGTATGACCGCAAAATCCGGCTGATGCGCACGGAACAGGGCCGCGAACGGGTGCTGGCCGAACGCTTTTTCCCTAACTGATTATGACGGAACTCCCTTTGGTCTCCTCCCGTCCGGCTCCGGCGGCACTGTCGGTGCCGTCCAAGGCGTTTACGTACCGTTTTTTCCTGTCCGCGTGCTTTTTGGTGCTGATGCTTTTTTCGCTCACGTTCCGTCATTCGGGCGTGGGCATTTTTATTCTGGGGCTGATGAATTTTATTTTCTGCGCGGACGTATTCGCGCGCGCGGCGGGCAAAGACCTGCTGTCCGGCCGCCTGAGTCTGGCCGTTCTGGTAACGGTGTGCGCCGGGGCGGGGTTTTTGTATTCCGCACTGAATACGTTTTTGACGGTTAAACTCTTTGGCCCGGTGCCGGATTTATATCTTTACACCGTAATGCTTATTACGTTTGCGCTGTGGGCGGCGCGCCGCTTGGCGCGCGAAAAAGAAAAAGCGCGCGTATTTGTTAAAAAACTGGACGACTTTCTGCCCAAGTCCGGCCGGTTATGCGTGGGGCGGCAGTTCCGCAAAGTGTTTGCGAACGAGCTGAAAAAAGGCGATTTGATTTTTGTTAAAACCGGCGAACGTCTGCCGGCGGACGGAATAATCAAACAGGGCAAAACTTCCATTGACGAGCAGCTGATTACCGGCAATATGCTTCCCACCTCCAAAACCGCCGGAAGCCGCGTATATGCGGGCACGCTGAATAAGTCGGATGCCGTTTATATAGAAGTAACCGAGGTGCTGGCTTCATCCGCGCTGATGAGCGTGGTGGATGCCATTAAAAAAGGGGAAATCCACCGCAGCGGTTTTAAAAGCGCGCTGGACGGCTTTGCCGCCTGGCTGCTGCCCGTGTTGTTGCTGGCCGCCGGGGGCGCGTATGCGTATATGCTTTACAAGCACGGCACGGCGCAGTGGTTTCATTATTTGGGGATGTTTTTATTCGTGCTCGCGCTGTGCTGCCCGGCCGCCTTGGTGTTTACGGCGGTGTTTCCGTCTTTCTTTGCGCGTTCGGGCGCGCGGGCGCGGAAAATTAAAATCCAAAATATGTACGCGCTGGACGAAATCGTGCACGCCGATACCGTATTTTTTGATAAAACCGGCACGCTGACGTATGGCGAACTGCGGGTGTCAGGCGTATATCCCGCGCCCAAGGTACAGGAAAAACTGCTTCTGGAAACGGTTGCCTCCGCCGAACAGCTAGTGGACGGCCCGTTTGCGGACGCCGTCAACCGCTGTGCCAAAGAACGCAAAATAAAACCCAAACGGGTATTATGTTTTGACGTCTTGCCCGGCCTGGGCGTACAGGCCACCTGCGGAGGGGACAAAATTCTGGCGGGCCGCACCCAATGGCTGGAAGAACAGGGGATTAAAACCTCGGCCAAAATCGCCACCGCCGCCGAAGCCGTGATTTGCGTGGCCAAAAACGGCAAATTTTTGGGGTATTTGACGCTGTCGGACGAACTGCGCCCGGGGGCGAAAGAAACGGTTGCATTTTTAAAATCCAAAGGGAAAGACGTTATTTTGGTGTCGGGCGACAACGAAGCTTCCGTGGCCGCCGTGGCGCGCGAAGCCGGCATTGAAAAAATGAATTTTAACGTTCTGCCCAAAACCAAGGCGGAAATTGTTGCCAATCTGCGCGCCCTAGGCAAGCGGGTGGTGATGGTGGGGGACGGGTTTAACGATATTATCGCCCTGCTGCGCGCGGACGGAGGGATTGTATTCGCTTCCGGGCGCAACGTATACAACAACTGGGTGGACGTTATCGTCAAGCGGCGGGACTTGTATCCCGTTTCGTATTTATTTACAATAAATAAGAAGCTGCGCCGGGTAGTGGGGCTGAATGTATTTTTGGCCGTACTGCTTAACGGCGCGCTGGCCGCGTGGCTGGTGTGGCGTATGCCGGAGGCGGCCGGATGGCATTTGGCGGTAGGCGGCAGTTTGGCCGTCGTCCTGCTCGTTTTTTTAAATTCAATGAGGATGCTTAACGTAAAATGACCCATAACAACGATATTGATTTCGGTTATACTTCCGACCATGCCCGCAAAAATGCGGACGCCGTACTGCCCGAGATTCAGTGCTGGCCCAACCAATACAAGCGCGATTACGACATTAAAATTGAATTGCCGGAGTTTACGTCCGTCTGCCCCAAAACCGGGCTGCCGGATTTTGGCGTGATTACCATTGATTATGTGCCGGACGAACTGTGCCTGGAGCTTAAATCGCTTAAATACTATTTGCTGGAATACCGCGATATGGGCATTTTTATGGAAAACATCGCCAATAAAATTTTGGATGACGTAGTGAAAGCCTGCCGGCCTAAAAAGGCCGTTGTTACCGGCGTATTTACGCCGCGCGGCGGGCTGCGCTCGGTCATCACGGCCAAATACGAGAAAAAATAATGAATAAAAAAAATCTTATTTTGGCAGGGGCGTTTGTGCTGGTGTTTATTGCCGGAGTGGCTTCCATGCGGGTGTGGGACGCGTACCGCGCCGCTTCCGCGCCTCAGTTTTCCGACGTGGCGGACAGCGATTCGCTGTTAATCGTCAATATGGACGAAGCCTCCGAACCCGAAGGCGTGGTGGCCGTGTCCGAGCCCGAATACGTGGACGATTCCACCGTGCCGTCCCAGCTTTCCAAGATTAAAGTGCAGGGGTTAAAACGGGTCATTTCCCGCAGCGGCGCTTCCATTGACGCGCCGCAGGACGACGGAGACAGCTCTCCCGTGGTGTTGGGGGATGTGGACCGCACGGCCGTTCCCACCGGAACCGCCCAGCCGACCAAACTGCCGTCCGACAGTAAAATTTCCATGATAGAAGCTCCCGTCCAGGTCCGCCTGATTAAAACGCTTAACGATTATAAAGCCTTCAAACGCACGGCCCGGGGCAAGTATCCGGAGGCGGATTTTACGAAAGATTATATCGTAGTGCTGGAATCCACCAGCAACCTGCCGGACAAGGTGTTTGAAATCCAGGACGTAGTGGAAGACAACGGCAAAATGCAGGTGATTTACCGGGTGAACATCTTTGGGCTGGACCAGAAAACCAATACGCACAGCGCCGTGCGCATTGATAAGCGGGATTTGCCCGTAGAACTCAAGCAAGTGCTGTGATGGAAAATAGTATCCCTGATTTAAAACCCCGCTTTTTAGCGGGGTTTTGGCTTATGCGGAAAGGACCTGTGTTGTGAGCACGGTGGCGGACCCTGCGGGCCGTGCCGGGCGTCGTGTCCGTTTTGTTGTTTTATGCAGGTCTTAGCCGTGTTGTTGTCGTTGTGTTTCCGGCCTTCGCTCGTCTATAAAATCCGTTTTACGCGGGAGAAGCGTTTTATTTGTCTGAGCGAAGCGAGTTGTAAAACGCGCCGCATAAAACTGGATTTCAGGAGCATTGGCCGGCAGTCTTTTTGTTCCTTTTTCTGCTGTCAGAAAAAGGAAGTATAATTTTTTGCTTCTTTTAGAAATAAAAGAAGAAAGATAT